>NZ_JBQSWS010000017.1:0-76738 GCF_052377355.1 Corynebacterium sp. AOP40-4SA-5 | reverse complement strand
CCGACGCCACCCGGCCGGCTCCCCTCTACGGCGGACTTCGCCCCGGTCCGTCGGGTCGCCATCGACGGGAGGGACTTCCCCGCCCTCGGTCCCGGCGGCAAGTTCTGGTCCGTCGAGACCTCCCACGATCCGGCGAGCGTGGCGGTGCGTACCATCAACCGGGGGATGATCGAGCTCGCTGTCCTGTGCACTCCCCTGCCTGGCTCGGACGTCACCGCGCACCATTCCCGGGTGCAGGCACGCCTCGGGGTCACGCACACCCGTGCCGAGACCTACACCGACATCGGCCTGCTGTGCCAGCGCATGCCGCGGCTACGTGAGCGACTCGAGCGGGGATTCCTGAGCTTCGACCACCTGCGGCTCCTCGCCCGCAGCGCCGACGGCATCCGGCACGAGGACACCGCCGCCGCGCAGGACGCACTGCTCGAGGTCTTCTCTCCCCGCCGCCACGGCCAGCTCGTCCCCGGTCCCCGGGCTATGGTGAAGAAGATCCTCAAGGCACTCCACGAGGTCGACGCGCTCGCCCGCCCGATCGACCCCACCGACCCCGAGGATCCCAAACGAGGGAGTATGGGCATGATCGACGACGCGCTGAACCACTCTGCCGTCGAGGCCCCGGCCGGGGTGGACGCCAGCGACTGCGGCACCATGACCCGCAGGGTCAGCGTCGACACCTACGACCCCTGCGCGACGGTCATCACCGCCACCCTGCCTCCCGAGGAGGCGGAGGAGTTCATGGCCGTCCTGGACGCCGTGTGCCGCAAGATGGACTGCTCCCGGGCCGCCGGGCTCATGCACCTCTCCCGCGGCACCGCCGACGTCACGGTCACGCTCAACGTGTACCGCGAGATCAACAGCCCCATCGCCGCCACCGCCGGCGGACACTGGCTCGACGCGATGGCCACCGCGACCTTCATGGACCGGGTGACCCACCTCAGGATCCCCGGCCACGAGGCCACGGAGTCCTACGTCCCCACCCGGCGCATGGTCGAGTTCGTCACCGGGGTGCACACCTGCTGCACCTACCCGGGCTGCGAGGTGACCGCCGCCCGCTGCGACATCGACCACGTGCACCGCTTCGACCATAAAAGCGCCGAACAGGGCGGCCCCACCGACACCCGTAACCTCCACCCCCTGTGCCGGGCGCACCACCTGCTCAAGACGATGGGCTGGGTCGACGTCACCAAGGGCCGCGACGGCGCGCTGCTGTGGTCCAGCGTGGATGACGGGCACGTCCACGTCGTCGAACCGTCCGGCCCCCTGGCGGCGTTCGCCCGGACGTCCTTCGCTGAACGTGCCTCCCGCAGGTTCACCACCGTGCGGGAACACAATGAACGCCGTATCGCCGAACTCGCCGAGGTGAAGGCCGCCCTCGAGGCGGCCCGGGCCGAAGCGACCGAGGAGGTGCCGTTCTAGCTGTTCAGCGCCCCAGTTTCTGGGACACCGACTCCCGGCCCAACCGCAGGAAGGCTGAACCCAACTTCGCGGCCTGGGACGCACGGTGGCGCAGACCCCACATCGTCACCGCCAGCAGACTGTCCTTCACGAAACTGCCGGCCAACTTCGACTCCCCGATCTCCCTCTCGGTGAAGGTGATCGGCACCTCGTCGACGGCGAAACCGCCCTCGACCGCACGGAAAGCGAGGTCCACCTGGAAGATGTAGCCCGCGTTCGACAGTTCGTCGAGGTCCAGCGACTCCACCAGCGCGCGCCGGTACGCACGGTAGCCGGCGGTCATGTCGGAGAGCCCGCAGCCCAGCGCGACGGAGATGTAGATGTTCCCGGCCTTCGACAGGAACCACCGGTTCCACGGCCAGTTCACCACCTTGCCGCCGGGCACGTACCGCGACCCGATCACCAGGTCCGAGCCCTTATCGACCTGCGTCAGCAGACGGTCGAGCTGCTCGGGGGCGTGAGAGCCGTCGGCGTCCATCTCGCACAGCACCTGGTAGTCACGTTCCAGGCCCCACCGGAAACCCGCCACGTAGGCTCCGCACAGCCCGCCCTTGCCCTCACGGTGCAGGACGTTGACGTGCGCATCGGACGCGGCGAGCTCGTCGGCGAGCTCACCGGTGCCGTCCGGGCTGTTGTCGTCGACGATGAGCACGTCGACGCGGTCAGGCTCGGCCGCACGGAGCCGTCCCACGATCAGCGGAAGGTTCTCCAGCTCCTCGTAGGTCGGGATGATGACCAGGGTGCGGTCACTGGGGTGCGTCGAATGTCCCGTAGCCAAACCTGTGCCTACCTCTTCTTCTGGTTCTTCTGGTTCTTCTGGGTCTTGTGGTACTTCTGCGTCTTGTTCTTCTGGCGGAATCCCGCGTAGAGCACGACGCCCGCGCCGGCGAGGGCGATGAGCCACTCCCCGAACGGGCCGATCCGTGCCGACAACGTCTCAGTATCCCGCACGGGTACGTCCTCCTGCAAAAGCCCCGCACGGAAGATCTCCGTCCGGTCCGTCACGGACCCGTCCGGGTCCACGATCGCCGAGACGCCCGAGGTCGCCGCCACGATGACCGAGCGGTCATACTCGATCGCGCGCATCCGGTTGATGGCCAACTGCTGGAAGGTCATGTCGGTGAACCCGAAGGTGGCGTTGTTGGTAGGGCTGGCGAACAACGTGGCCCCGGCGCGCACGGCGTCGCGGTACGCACCGTCGAAGCTCGCCTCGTAGCAGGTGGCCACGCCGACGGGGACGTCGTCCATCTCCACCACGCCGTCGCCGTCGCCGGCCTTGAAGTCGCCGGCCATGTCCACGTACGGGCTCACGTGACGCAGCAGGTCGCGGTAGGGCATGTACTCGCCGAAGGGCTGCAGGAACTTCTTGACGTGCTGGTCACCCGCTCCGGTCTCCGGGTCCCAGACCACCGCGGTGTTCCGGGCGCCTTCCTCGTCGCGGGTGATGGTCCCCACCAGTAGCGGGGCGCCGACGGCCCGGGCGGCGGCGGTGATCTCGTCGGCGACGGCCGGGTCGGTGAACGGGTTGATGTCCGAGGCGTTCTCCGGCCAGATCACCAGGTCGGGCCGCGGGCGCTCGCCAGCGTCGATCTCCTCGGCGAGCCGGTGGGTCTGGGTGAGGTGGTTGTTCAGCACGGCGCTGCGCTGCGAGTTGAAGTCCAGGCCGAGACGCGGGACGTTGCCCTGGACGGCGACGACGTTCAACGTCTCGTCGTCCCCGCCGACGGTTCCACCCCAGGACGTCGGGATGAGCGAGAGCACCAGCCCGCCGCCGAGGGTGACCGCCAGCGTCGAGGCGACGGTGACGTAGCGGCGCTGCAGCAGCATCGCCAGCGCCAGCCCGGAGACGACCACCGCGTAGGTCACCAGTGCGGGCCCGGCGACGGAGACCCACTGCGCCAGCGGGCCGGTGATCTGGCCCCAGGCGACACGTCCCCAGCCGAACCCGCCGAAGGGCCAGGTGGAGCGCAGCCACTCGGTGGCCACGAACCAGGCAGGCACCCCGAGCAGCACCAGCAGGGTGAGACCTCTACCCCGCTGCCGTCCCCTCACAGCCACGCAGATGAGCCCCAGTCCGAGGCCGAACAGCAGACTGTACAGCGACTCCAGCAGGGCCAGGCCGATCCAGGCGATCGCCCCGACGTACTCCCCCACCCACGGCAGCAGGAAGAGGTAGCAGACCAGGCCCTGGACCCAGCCGAGCCACATCGCCCAGCGGCGAATGTGGCGGGCGTCGGCGGCGGACTCGACCGCCCGGTGCACTGCGTAGAAGAAGAGGGCGAAGCCCAACGGGGCGGCCCACCACAGTCCGGTGGGCTGGTAGGAGGCGAACTGCGCCACCCCGGCGGCCGCGGCGGCGGCCGTCAGCAGGAGGAACCGGATCACGCCCGGTCGTCCCCGTCACGCTTGTCGTCACCGTCGAACTCGTCGGCGCGGTGGTCGATGACCTCGCCCCACCCGTCCACGTCGCGGGTCTGCGGCATGCTGACCCCGGAGACGGCGGTGAACGACGCACCGCCGAACTCGGTGATCTTGCTGCGCAGCGCCCCGCCGAGGCCGCGGCGCACCAGTGAGCGCGTCGGCGGCAGCAGCAGGACGATGCCGAACACGGCGGTGACCAGGCCGGGCAGGGCGACGAGTACGGCACCGACGGCGCTGAGCGCGGCGTCGGCGGTGAGGCGTCCGGGGTGGCTGGCGTCCGTCATCGAGCGGCGGACGAGTTCACGGAACTGCCATCCGGCGAGCAGCATGCCGCCGATGAACGTCGCGAGCACGAGCAGGATCGTCCACCCGAAACCGATCCAGGTCCCCAACAGGAAAAACACGAGGATCTCGACGACGATGTAGAGCAGCGGAAGCAGTCGTGGCATACCCCCACCCTACCGTGGGGCCCGACGCCACACGGCGCGCGGCACCAGCGGCATGATCCGCGCCAGCACGGCGAGCCGGCGCGGCACCCATACGTCGGTGCGGTGGGACGCCAGGGCGTCCACCGTCGCCTCGGCGACGACGTCGGGTGTGGTCGACATCGGTGCGGGGTCCATGCCCTCGGTCATGCGTCCGATGACGAAGCCGGGACGCACCACGGTCAGCCGCACGCCGCTGCCGCGCAGGGCGTCCTGCATGCCCTGGCAGAAGCCGTCGAGCCCGGCCTTGGCCGAGCCGTAGACGTAGTTGGGGCGGCGGACGCGGGCGCCGGCGATGGACGAGAAGGCGACCAGGTCGCCGTGACCGCGTCGACGCATGCGGGCGGAGAGTTCGGTGAGCAGCACGGCCTGGGCGGTGAAGTCGGTGTGCAGCACACGCTCGACCTCCGCACCGTCGGATTCGGCGAGGTCCTGGTCACCGAGGACGCCGAAGGCGGCGACGGCGGTGTCGATGGCGCCGGACGCCTCGACGTCGTCGATGACCGACGCCTGTGCCGCACAGTCGGTGGCGTCGAAGAAGACGGTGTCGACCCCGACGGCGCCGGCGTCCCGGCACGCCGCGGCGAGCTCGCCGAGGGCCTCGGGACGCCGGGCGGCGAGCACCACGTGGTTGCCCGCGGCGAGGCGCAGGACGATCTCGGCACCGATCTCACTGGTGGCGCCGAACAGGGCGATGCGTTTCGGTGCGTGCGCTGTACTCATGCCGGCACCTCCACGGCGACGAGGTCGTGGGTGGTGGTGTTGAGCGGCTCGCAGCCGTCTGCGGTGAGCACCACGATGTCCTCGATCCGGGCGCCCCACTGCCCGGGCACGTAGATCCCCGGCTCGACGGAGAATGCCATGCCCTCGGTCAGCACCGTGTCGTTGCCGGCGATGATGAAGGGCTCCTCGTGACCGGAGACGCCGATGCCGTGGCCGGTGCGGTGGGTGAAGAACTCCCCGTAGCCGGCGGCGTCGACGACGTCGCGCACCACGGCGTCCAGCCCGGTGGCGGTGACCCCGGGACGCGCGGCGGCGAGGCCGGCCTCCTGCGCGGTACGCAGGACGCGGTAGGCGTCCTGCTGCGCTTCGGACGCCTCACCCAGGACGTAGGTGCGGGTGCAGTCGGAGTGGTAGCCGGAGTCGAGCGTGCCGCCGATGTCGACGACGACCACGTCGCCGTCGGCGAGGACGCGCCCGGAGAAACTGTGGTGCGGGTCGGCACCGTGCGGGCCCGAGCCGACGATGACGAAGTCCACGGAGACGTGCTCCTCCAGGATCAGGGCGGTGAGATCCCCGGCCACCTCGCTCTCGGTGCGGCCCGCACGCAGCAGGGACGGGACGCGGCGGTGAACCGCGTCGATCGCCGCACCCGCGCGGGCGAGCTCGGCGGTCTCGGCCGGGTCCTTGACCATGAACACCTCGCGCAGCACGGCGGTGGCGTTCACCGTCGCCACTCCCCTGGCCTGCAAGTTCAGCAGATGGTCGGCGGTCATGGTCGCAGAGACCGCGACTGTGGCGTCGGTGGGGATGCCGAGCAGGGAGAGCGGGTCCTCGCCGTCGTTCCACGCCACGACCTCGACGCCGGCCTCCCCGGCCACCCCGTCGCGCAGGTCGGCGGCGTCGACACCGGGTACCACGATGCGACGTGCCGTGGGGGTGACGACGAGTGCGGCGAAACGCTCATGGGTCTCGAGGTCGCTGTCGAGCAGGAATCGCAGGTCAGGGCCCGGTGTCAGGACGGCGGCCGCGAGTTCCTGCTCGGCGAGCAGGCGGGCGACGGCGTCGAGACGGGCCGTGTAGGTGGAGACGGGAAAGCTCATGGATCACACTGTACGGGGCCGGACGGACGTGGCGGGCGTCCGGCGGCCGTGGATCCTGCCGTCGTGGATCTCTCCGTCGTGGATCCTGCGCAGCCAGTCGGCCATGTTGTCGACGAAGGTGGCGTCGGTGCCCGGTTCGCGACGTGTGGCGTAGCTGGTGTGTTCCTCGCCGAGGTAACCGGTGAGCAGCCGGCGGGCCTCGGCGAAGCGGGCGCGCTCCCCGGTCAGGTCACGGACGTCGACGTGGTAGGCGGCCCCACGACGCAGCCGTAGGGCACGCGACGCACGGTCACGCCAGGTCAACGGCGAGTCTCCCCCGAGGTCCGGCGTCCACTGCGCGAGCAGACGCAGCGGGCTGGGGTCCGGGCACAGGCAGATGCCGTCGTCCGGGGCGGCAGCCCACCGCGCCGGCACGTCCGGCACCGGCGATTCACCACGGATGCCGTAGCGCGTCGGGTCCCCGGTGGTCCCGCGGGGTTGCTCCGGGTCGGAGACGAAGCCGACGGCCATCACCCGGTCACGGTCCGCGGCGTCGAGGCGTTCCAGGGCACGGTGCACCACGACCGCCCCGCCGGAGTAGCCCAGCAGGATCACGGGAGGTCCCGGATCGGCTGGGTCTGCACAGTCTGTGGTGTCTGTGGTGGCGCGTACGAGTGCGACGAGGTCGTCGGCGCCGCGTTCCACGGCGTCGAGGAACGGCACGGTGCCCTCCAGGCGTTCCCCGGCGGGCCCGTACTGCGCCAGCCACGGGTTCTCCAGGCACGTCCAGGAGTCCGGGAGCCGGTCGGTGACCGCGCAGAGTGTGGGGCCGGGCACCGGTTCGCCGATACCCCGGCTACGGATGACGACGGGCTGAGAACGTGACATGGGCGTCGAGCGTAGTGGGCGATCCGCCGCAGCGGGTTGGGGTCCGCTGTGGTTGCGCTGGACGTGTCAGGCGCCGGGCGTGTCAGGCGCCGAGTTCCACCACGCCGCGCCTGATCGCCGGCACCGCCTTGCGGGCGGAGGCCTTCACAGAGTCGGAGTAGCCGGTGTGACGGATCTGCTCCAGCAGGTCGACCACCCGGTTGCACCAGCGCACGAAGTCACCGGCGCTCAACGTCGCCCCGGAGGCTTCCGCGGCGCGCAGACAGTAGTCCAGCGGGGCACCGGCGGCCCACTGGTGTACCGCCGTGGCGAAACCCAGGTCCGGGTCGCGGGTCAACGGCAGCCGGTGACGGGCCTCGTCGGAGACGAGCTCGCCGTGGATGCGGAACACCGCGCTGACCGCGTCGGCCAGCGCCTCGGTGGGCACACCGTCCTCGTGGCGTCCCTCGCTCTCGCGTCGGTTCTCGAAGACGCAGGTCGACACCACCGCGGCGAGTTCCGCCGGGTCGAGGTCGTCCCACACCCCACGGCGCAGGCACTGGGCGACCAGCAGGTCGGACTCGTGGTGCACCTGCGCCAGGCGGCGCCCCTCGGCGGTGATGCGCGTGCTCGTGCGGTCGGAGGACGGTGCCGCGGCGTCCTGCTCGATGAAGTCCAGCTCCCCGAGCAGGTCCAGGATGCGGTCGAAGGTCCGCGACAGCGACTCGGTCTCCGGGGCGGTGACCTCCAGTTCACGTTCCAGCGTGCGCCGGGCGGCGACGACCCGCTCGGCCGGACGCACCAGGTCCTCGCGTTCCTTGAGAAGGTGCACCGGGTGGACGTGCACCCGGTCGCGCAGTTCGGCGGCCTTGCGCGAACCGCCCTTCGCCTTCGGCTTGAGGACGCGCGGACGGTCGACCTTCTGCTTGCGCAGGTTCGACGCGACGGCGCGCGCATTGCGCTTCGGACTGCGCTGCACGCCCTTGTGCAGCGACATGTGCCCCAACGGCACCGGGACGTTGCCGAAGGTCTCGGCGGTGACCGGTCCGCACCAGCCATCCTCGGTGATGATCCACGGGCGGGGACGACGGTGGTCGGAGTCGCCGCGCGCCACCGCCGCGATCTGCGGGTGGCGTCCGGTCGGCAGGGCGATGATGTCGCCGACCGACAGGCTCGACAGCAGACGTGCGGTCTCTGCCTGGCGGTCGGTGGCGGAGTCCTTCTTCGCCCGACGCTCCTCCAGCGTGAGGTCCCGGCGCAGGCCGGCGTACTCGATGACGTCGTCGACGCCGACCTGCGTGCCCTTGAGCGAGGACAGGGCCTTGGACAGGTCACGTTCGAGACTGGAGAGGTCGCGGCGGCGACGGCTGGCACGCTCCGCCTGCTCGACCACCGTGGACGCCGCCTGGTACTGGGCGAACGAGCGGTCCAGCAGCCGGTGGGAGTCGGTGTAGCCCTTCGTGGAGATCAGGTTCACCGCCATGTTGTAGCCGGGGCGGAAGGTGGAGTCCAACGGGTAGGTGCGCGTCTGCGCCAGGTTCGCCACCGCGTACGGGTCGATCCCCTTGGACCACAGCACCAGGGCATTGCCCTCGGTGTCGATGCCACGACGCCCTGCACGCCCGGTGAGCTGGGTGTACTGCCCCGGGGTGAGGTCCACGTGGGCCTCACCGTTGAACTTGATCAACTTCTCGAGCACCACCGTGCGCGCCGGCATGTTGATGCCCAACGCCAGGGTCTCGGTGGCGAAGCAGACCTTGAGCAACCCGCGGGAGAACAGGTCCTCCACGATGTGCCGGAACGCCGGCAGCATCCCGGCGTGGTGGGCGCCGAAGCCGTTGCCCAACGCCCGACGCCACTGGCGGAAGCCCAGCACCCCGAGGTCCTCGGTGGCGATGCCCTCGACACCCTTGTCCACGGCGGCCAGGATCTCGTCGCGCTCGGCGTCGGTGGTCAGCCGCACCCGGTCGACGAGCAGCTGACGGACCGCCCCGTCGCAGCCCGCGCGGGAGAAGATGAAGTAGATCGCCGGCAGCATCGACGCCGCCCGCATCTGCGCGACGACGTCCGCACGCTTCGGGCCCTGGCGGCGTCCCGACTCCTCGGCACGGCTGCACGCGGCCACGACGGCGCGGTTGACGTCTGCGTCCCTGCCGTTCCTGCCGTCACCGTAGAGCGGCAGGATCTGCGAACCCACCATCATCGACTGGTGCAACGGCACCGGACGGTGCGTGGTGACCACCAGGTCCGTGCGTCCGCGGACGGTGGAGAGCCAGGCGCCGAACTCCTCGGCGTTGCTCACCGTCGCCGACAGGCTGACCAGGATCACCCGTGGGTCGAGGTTGAGGATGGTCTCCTCCCACACCGGCCCGCGCGACGGGTCGGCGAGGAAGTGCACCTCGTCCATGACCACGTGGGTCAGCGAGTCCAGCCGGTCGGAGTCGGCGTAGATCATGTTGCGCAGCACCTCGGTGGTCATCACGACCACCGGTGCGTCGCCGTTGATGCTCACGTCGCCGGTGAGCAGTCCGACCCGGTCCTCGCCGTAGCGGGCGACCAGGTCGTGGTACTTCTGGTTGCTCAGCGCCTTGATCGGGGTGGTGTAGAAGCACGTGCCCTCGCGGCGGATCGCCTCGTGCACGGCGAACTCCCCCACCACCGTCTTGCCGGCACCGGTGGGTGCGCAGACCAGGACGCCGCGTCCCTCGGCGACGGACGTGGCGGCGGTGAGCTGGAACTCGTCCAGCGGGAAGGGGTACGCGGCGGCGAAGGCGGCGACGGCTGCCGGCAGCTCTGTGCCGTCGGCGCTGGTCGCGTCAGAGGTGGTCGCGTCAGAGGAGGTCGTCGAGATTGTTCTGGTCCATCCTGGTGGTTGTCGAAGTGTGTGCAGTGGGATTCGCTGCGGGTTTTGTCGGGGTCGGAGCGGCGGTGGCGCGGGGTGTGGCCAGCGGGGCGGCGGGCGCGATCGAGGAGGCGGACTCGTCGTCGAGGTCCTCCGGCAGGCCGCCGAGACCGTCCACGCCGGCGTTCTTCGCGCGGCGCTTGTCGTTGAGCCGCGTGATCTGGATCGCGATCTCCATCATCAGGCACATCGACATCGACAGAATCAACATCGAGACCGGGTCGCCGCCGGGAGTGGCGATCGCGGCAAAGATGAACAGGCCGAGGATGATGTAGCGCCGCTTGTCCTTCAACGACTCGTACGACAGGATGCCGAGGACGTTGAGCATCACCATGATCAGCGGGAACTCGAAACTGATGCCGAAGACGAGCAGCAGCATCAGCAGGAAGTTGAAGTACCGGTCACCGGTCAGTGCGGCGACCTGGGTCTCCCCGCCCATCGTCACCAGGAACTCCAGCCCGAAGGACAGGACGAAGTACGCAAGGACCGCGCCGATGACGAACAGCAGGGTCGCCGCAGTGACGAAGATCCGGGTCCACTTCTTCTCGTTCTTCTTCAGGCCCGGGGTGATGAAACCCCAGAGCTGGCCGAGCCACACCGGGGCGGAGAGCACGAGCCCGGCGATGAAACCGATCTTCAGGCGCAGCATGAACATGTCGAACGGTGCCGTCGCTATCAGTGCGCACCGGTTGGTCTCGCTACCGAAACGCAGGTGGTCGGGCAGGTCGCAGTAGGGTTCCTTGAGAAGCTCACCGAGGCTCGGTGTGCCGAACACACCGTTGCCGTACCACATGTAGCCCAACACCGTGCCGACGGCAATCGCCGCCAGCGCCACGAGCACCCGTCGACGCAGTTCCTTGAGGTGCTCGACGAGAGACATCTCCGCCTCGGTCGGGCGGCGACGTTTCGACGAACCGCGTGTGCGGGGCACACGGATCCGCCGGGAGGCGTCCGGGGAACTGTCAGTCATTGGTCGTGGAGTCGGCCTTCAGATCCTTCGCATCCGTGGCCTTGACCTCGGAAGCGGCGATGTCGTTGGGGTGCGCGTTGTTCACGGTGTCGGCGGGGGTGACGGCGGACGGGGTGCCGTCCTTCTTCATCTCGTTCATCTCGGACTTGAAGATGCGCATGGAACGACCCAGCGATCGGGCCATCGTCGGCAGCTTCGCAGCGCCGAACAACAGGACGATCACCAGGACGATGATGAGCAGTTGCATGGGGCCGGGCATCATATGTGGTCTTCTCCTCGGCCGGTCAGGCCTGGTTCTTCTTGTCGTTTTCGGTGGTCGGGTTGACCGTCGGCTGGGCGACGTCGTTGACGGTGCCGGTCTCTATCGCCGAGGGCTGCTCGGCGGCAGGGGTGCCGTCCTTCTTCATCTCCGACATCTCGGACTTGAAGATGCGCATCGACCGGCCGGCGGACCGGGCCAGCGTGGGCAGTTTGGCCGCGCCGAAAAGCAACAGGACCACGAGCAGGATGATGAGGATTTCTGGTGCTCCAAGGCTACCCATGGGTACCGGCCTTTCCGTCGCATGAATCAGTCACCGGTAACACTACGCCAGAGTGCGGTAGGCATCCAGCGCAGCGCGGGCACGACGTGCCACACGGTGGGCGAGATCACGCTCACCGTCCTGCGGCACGGCGGCGCGGATCGTCGGCGCGTACGCCAGCAGGAAGCGCTCCAGCCAGTCGCCGGTGTCCGGGATCGCCGCGCGCAACGGTCCCGGCTCGTCGACCTGCCAGATCGGCAGGTACTCGAACATCCACGCCGCGTCGTCCTCCAGCTCGATCTCCGCCCAGCGTTGGCCGTCGCGGTCGAAACCGAAGGGGTCGGACGTGTCGATCACCCGCTCCAGCACCGCCGGCGCCTCGCGTTCGGTCACCGTGACCTGCGACATCCGTGAGACGTTGAAGCACCGCTGGTCGGTACCGTCTTCGCGCGCCCAGAGGTAGGCCTGGCCGTCGATGAACTCCAGCTGGTCCGGCACGAGCGTGCGGGTGCGCAGCGTGTCCGAGGACGTCGAACGGTAGGTCAGCTCCACCCACCGTCGCGAGGTCACGCCCTCGCGCAACGCCGGCAGGTTGCGGGCCAGGGCGGCCGACGTGGCGTCCTCTCCCCCGTCGCCGCGTCCGGCGTCCTGCGCGGTGAGGGCCGCCGCAGGGCGGGCCGGCGTGGTGAACTCGTCCGGGGTGAACCGGTCACGACGGTCGCGCAGGTCCTGCTGCAGGTCGCGGACCAGTGCGGCGGCGGACTCCACCGCCTCGCGTCCCGGGCCCGTGACCACGCTCGCCAGACGCTGCAGGCTCAGCAGCAGCGCGCCGGACTCGGCGGACGTCAACGCCGGAGCGTGGTCCATCCCCAGCGAACTGACCACGTGCGCGTGCATGCCGGAGGTCTGGAACTCCATCAGCGACCCCGGAAGGTACGGCGGAAGTCCGCAGGTCGACGCCTGGTTGAGCTCATGGCGCAGTTGCGGCACACTCACCCCGAACTGGGCGGCGGCGCTCATCAGGGAACCGTCCGGGTGCTGGCGCAGCCAGGCGGTCACGGCGAGTACGCGGCGCACCTGCCAGACGGTGAAGCCGGCGGTGCGTCGTCGTGGCACAGGTGATCCGGTCATGCCTGCTCCCCCGGTCGGCCGAAGGTCCGCACCGCGTCCTCCAGGTGGGTGATGATGTCGGCGACGACGTCCGGCGGGTCCACCACCAGGGCGTCGGTGGCGTAGGACGCCGCGGTGCGGATCAGCCACCGGCGGTCGACGGGGCCGACGGTGTACTCGCCGTGCCCGGCCGGGGTGGCGGCCGCGCGCAGCTCCTGGGCACCGTCCGTGAGGAAACGCACCCGCGCGGTCACCGTCGTCGACGAGGCACGCAGCCCCTCGCCCACCAGGTGGGCGACGGGACGGTCCGGGGCGTGGTGCCGGATCAGCGTGGCGGTCGCCTCGAGGTCGGCGATGCGCGACAGCCGGAAGGTCCGCTGCCCGTCACGGTCGTTGTCGTGGCCGGTGAGGTAGAGCCGGCCGTCGACGGCGGCGACCCCCCACGGGTCGAGGTGGCGGACCTGGGGGTCCTTCGTCAACGCCGGCCAGTAGTTGAACCGCAGGCTCAGGTTGCGGTCCAGGGCCACGTTGATCGCGCGGATGTCGGCGTCGGTGATGTCCACCGCGTCGGGCACGGCGGCGGAGAAACCGGGGCCACCCTCGACGTCGGACGCCGGTGCCACGGTGGAGAGCTTCTGCAGGGCGTGGCGCACCGGGTCGGCCAGTGACTCGTTCGGCACCCACTGCGCCGCCGGACGCAACGCCTGCCAGTGGGAGTCGCTGAGCTCCAGGTCGGGCAGGAAGCTCGTGGCGGGGTCGAGCTGGTACTGCAGTTCGGGGTCGCCGTCGGCGTCGGTGCCGGTGGACTCGACGACGCTGAGCCCCAGCTCGTCGACGAGGGCCCGGTCCCGGTCGAAGCGCTTGCGGACCGCATCCGTCTCGCCGGAGTACCAGTCGACGTGGGCGCGCAGCCACGCCAGGGAGCGGGGACGCTCCGACAGGGCGAACACGAGGTTGAGCAGGCGCGACGACGCTGCGTCCCAGTGCACCTCCGTCGGACGGTTGCGAGCGGTCACGGCCGGTCCTCGTGTGGTTCGGCGTGCAGGATGTCCAGCAGGTCGTCGAGCCCCTCGGCGGTGGGGTCGAAGGGGTCGGGCAGGACGATCTCGGCGCCGCCGTCGCCGTTGACCTTCAGCCGGGTCCAGTCCACGGTCGTCTGCCGGGCGCTGGCCTCGGCGGCGGCGAGGAAGCGGCCGCGGACCGCCGCGCGGGTGGTCTGCGGGGCGGTGTGCGCGGTGGCGGCGACCTCGTCCGGGTCGGTGAGGGTGGCGACCTGCCCGCGGCGGGCGAGCATGTGGAACAGGCCTCGCTGCGGGTCGATGTCGTGGTACGTCAGGTCGACCTGCGCCAGACGAGGGTCGGTGATGTCCAGGCCGCCACGCCCGGCGACACGGTCGAGCAGCTTCTTCTTGATCACCCAGTCGATCTCGGTGTCCACGCCGGAGAAGTCGCCGGACTCCGCGCAGTCGAGCACCCGGCCCCACAGGTCGACGACCGGCGCCAGCTGGGAGTTCGGGGTGCCGGTCCCCGAGGCGTCCTCTTGCCGGTCGGCCAGCCAGTCGACCGCGGCGGCGTGGAAGGCGCGCTGGATGCCCAGCGGCGTGGCCGTGCCACCGTTGCGCAGTTCCAGGGGCGTGGTGCCGGTGAAGTCGCGGGCGATCTCCCGGATCGAGCGGATCTCGTTGGACAGCTCGCAGTCCGGCAGGGCCACCCCCGCCTCGATCATCTCCAGCACCAGCAGCGTGGAACCCACCTTCAGCGCGGTGGTGGTCTCGGACATGTTCGAGTCGCCGACGATGATGTGCAGGCGGCGGAACCGGGAGGAGTCCGCGTGCGGCTCGTCGCGGGTGTTGATGATCGGACGCGACCGCGTCGTCGCCGAGGACACCCCCTCCCACACGTGGTCGGCACGCTGGGACAGGCAGTAACCCGGCCCGAAGTTCTCGTTCGGGGCGCCGGCGGTCGGCACGCTGATCTTGCCCGCCCCGCAGATCAGCTGGCGGGTCACCAGGAACGGCAGCAGCTGCGCCGACAGGCTCTTCAGGGGCATGCCCCGGCCCACCAGGTAGTTCTCGTGGCAGCCGTAGGAGTTGCCGACCGAGTCGGTGTTGTTCTTCAGCAGGTACACCTTGCCGCCGATGCCGCGCTCGTTGAGCGACGCCTCGCACCGCGACGCCAGGTCGTGGAAGATCAGCTCCCCGGCGCGGTCGTAGGTGACCAGCTGGTGCAGGGAGTCGCACTCGGCGGTGGCGAACTCCGGGTGCGCGCCGACGTCGAGGTAGACCCGCGAGGCGTTGGGCCAGTACACGTTGCTGCTGCGGTAGCGCTCCACCACCGGGGCGAACAGGTGCCGGGCGACCTCGTCCGGGCCGAGCCGACGGTGGCTGTCGAGCACACTGGTGATGCCGAACTCCGTCTCCAGGCCCATGATCCTACGGGTGAACACCTCACCGGAACCGGCAGAGGACGACGCGGCGGACGTGGCTACTGCCCGCCCTTCTGGACGTAGGACTTCACGAACTCCTCGGCGTTGGACTCCAGCAGCCCGTCGATCTCGTCGAGGAGGTCGTCGGTGCCGCTGACCCGCAGCTGCTCCTGGCCGGAGGCGGAGGGGTCGGTGGTGCCGGCGTCCTCGTCGGAGGGGCCACGGCCCCCGTGCACCTGGCCCTGGCTAGAGCCACCCGTCGAGCCTGATCCGGCTGCCATGTGGAACCACTTCCTTCACGAGTTTCCCGCCCGTCGGGCGGGAGATGGGTACGAGATGTTAGGTGATGTTCACCGCACGTTCTTGACGTCTACAGACTAGCAGTCGACCCCGGCGAGGGAGCCGGGAATGACCTCGCCGAGCACGCGGACGAGCCCGGCGGCGTCGGTGACGTCGGCCAGCGCCTCGCGCAGCTGGGCGGCCGAACCGTCCAACGGGTCGGAGAGCAGCACGCGCGTAGTCGACGACGCACCGTAGGGCGTGTCGAGGACGAGCGTGTCCCAGTTGGCGGCGAGCAGTTCATCGGCGAAGTGTCCGGCGACCTCTCCGCGCAACCAGGCGCGTGTGTCGCACGGGGCGTGCGCCGCGGCGGCGGCGACGTCCTCGGCCGGGACCAGGGTGCGCATGCGCCCCTTGCGCACCAGCGCGTTGTACAGGCCCTTGGCCGGGTCGATGTCGTGGTACTGGATGTCGACCACGGCCATCGTGGGGTGGTCCCACTCCAGCCCGCGGGCGCGGTAGCCGTTGAGCAGGGAGAGCTTCGCCGTCCAGTCCAGCCGGTCGGCGGTGCTCATCGGGTCGCGCTCCAGGTCGTCGAGGATCTCCCCCCACACCTGCAGGACGAGGTCGTCGCCGCGCTGCCGCCGCTCGGCGGGCACGGCCTCGGCCACCCGGCGTCGGATCTCGCGCTGCAGCTGCACCGCGGTGAGTTCCTTGTTGCCGTAGAGCCGCAGCCCGGTGGTGCAGTCCAGGTCGCGGGAGACCTGCTGCACCGCGGCGACCGGCTCGTGGAGGGCCAGGTCGGAGAAGTCCGCGCCGGCGCCGACCGCATCGAGCACCAGGGCGGTGGTGCCGAGTTTGAGGAAGGTGGCGTACTCCGAGAGGTTCGCATCCCCGATGATCACGTGCATCCGCGCCCACCGCTCCCCCACGTGCGACTCATCGCGGGTGTTGATGATGCCGCGGTTCAGCGTGGTCTCCAACGACACGGTGGTCTCGATGTAGTCGGCGCGCTGGCTGAGCTGGAAGCCCGGTGACTGACTCTCGGCACCGAGGCCGAGGCGTCCGGCACCGGTGTAGACCTGGCGGGTCACGAAGTGCGGGATCAGGGCGGCCTGCACCGCGGCGGTGTCGTAGGAACGCGGGTAGAGGTAGTTCTCGTGGGCGCCGTAGGACGCCCCCTTGCCGTCCACGTTGTTCTTGTGGATCTTCAGCACCGGCTGGTCCTCCACCTCGCCGGCGGCCTGCGCGGCGGCGTGCATCACCAGCTCGCCGGCCTTGTCCCAGATCACCGCGTCCCACGCGTTGGTGGTCTCCGGGGAGGAGTACTCGGGGTGGGCGTGGTCGACGTAGAACCGCGCGCCGGAGGTGGTCACCACGTTGGCCGAGCCCAGGGCGTTCGGGTCGATCACCGGGGCGGTGCGGTAGCGGCGCAGGTCGAAGCCGCGCACGTCACGCAGCGGCGACTCGGCGGTGTAGTCCCAGCGGGTGCGCCTGTTCACACCCAGCCCGGTCGCCCCCGCGTAGGCGATGACGGCCTGCGTGGAGGTCTCGATGGGGCTGGCGTGCGGGTCGTCCGGGGCGATGATGCCGAACTCGGTCTCGGTGCCGATCAGACGGCGGGGCTCCTCGGTCACCGTGCTGCTCCTGCCTCTGTGCGCTCTGCTCTATCCGCCATGGTGATCTCCACGACGCGTCGGGTGGAGTGCCCGGAGATCCGGGCCCACTCGGCGGGGTTGGTGGTGTCCGGCAGGTCGTCGTTGTCGCGGCACTCCTCGTCGACGGCCAGGTCGACGTGGGCCTCGGTGACACCGTCGCCCTCACCGCGCAGCACGTCCTTGATGGCGAGCTTCTTCACCCGGTCGACGATATTGGCCAGCATGGCACCGGAGGTGAAGTCGCGGAAGAACAGGTCGGAGCGGGAACCGTCGGCGTAGTGCAGGGTCAGGTACGGCCGCTCGTCGGAGTAGAGGTTGTCGATCACCCGGGCGCGCAGGTGCGCCGCGGCGGCCTCGGCCCCGCCGGTGGCGGCGGCCAGCCCCGCGGACATCGGCACCTCGGCGGTGAGGTACTTCTCCAGGATGTCGGCTGCGGCCGCACGGTCGGGACGCTCCACCCGGATCTTCACGTCCAGACGCCCCGGGCGCAGGATCGCCGGGTCGATGAGCTCCTCACGGTTGGACGCGCCGATCACGATCACGTTGCGCAGCCCCTCCACACCGTCGATCTCGGCGAGCAGCTGCGGGACCACCGTGGACTCCACGTCCGAGGACACCCCGGTGCCACGGGTGCGGAAGATGGCCTCCATCTCGTCGAAGAAGATGATCACCGGCTGGCCGGCGGAGGCGATCTTGCGGGCGCGCTCGAAGATCAGCCGGATCTGGCGTTCGGTCTCGCCGACGAACTTGTTCAGCAGCTCCGGGCCCTTGATGTTCAGGAAGTAGGACTTGGCGTCCGGGGTGCCGGCGTCGGTGGCGATCTTGCGCGACAGGGAGGACGCCACCGCCTTGGCGATCAACGTCTTGCCGCAGCCGGGCGGGCCGTAGAGCAGCACACCCTTCGGCGGCAGCAGCCCGTAGTCGCGGTAGAGCTCCGGGTGCAGGAAGGGCAGCTCCACGGCGTCGTGCAGCTGCTCGATCTGGCTCTCCAGGCCGCCGATGTCGGTGTAGGACACGTCCGGCACCTCCTCGAGCACCAGGTCCTCCACCTCGGCCCGGGAGATCACCTCGAAGGCGTACCCGGCGCGCCGGTCGACGACCACGCTGTCGCCGGGGCCGACCTGCTTGGCGGCCAGCTCGGAGGTCAGGGCACCGGCGCACTTCATCAACGTTTCCTCGCCGAGCTTGTCGGCGACGACGATGCGCCCGGAGTCGGCGACCTCGACCACCGTGGCGATGTCACCGGAGTCGGCGTAGCCGCAGACCTCCACGACCTGCTGGCCCTCCCCCAGGCGCACCAGGGATCCGGGGGTGAGCTCGCCCGGTGACACCCGCGGGCTGACGGGCAGGCGCATGCGGCGGCCGGCGGTGTGGACCTCGCCGGTCAGGGCGCCGTCGCCGGTCTCCAGCAGGATGCCGTAGGTGCTCGGCGGGTCGGCCAGCGCGTCCAGCCGGGAGTTGAGTTCGTCCAGCTTGTCGCGGCTGGACTTGAGCATCTCGGTGAGCTTGGCGTTGCGTGTGCCCAGGGTCCGGTTGGCCAGTTGCAGCTGGCGGTAGGACTCAGGTCCGGAGTCGACACGCGCGGTCGGTCCGTCATGGAGATTCTGGTCCGTGGAGTGCTGCGTCATAGGGCGCCACTCTACATGTTAAGGAAAGGTAGCCTATCCAGGAACGCTGAATTGGGGTGGTGGGGCTACTTGCGTGCCCGGCGCTGCGGCTTCGGCGCCACGGTGCCGTCGGCCAGGCGTCGGGCCCAGACCAGGAAGGCGGTGTGGGCGTTCATCCGGTGCTCCGGGCGGGTGGCCAGACCCTCGACCTTCCACTCGCGCACCAGGGACTCCCACGCCTTGGGCTCCGTGAAGCACTTGAGCTCGCGGATGCCCTCCATGACCTTCATCAGCTGCGGCACGGTGGCCACGTAGGTCATGAACACCCCGCCGGGGATCAGCAGGTCGCGCACGGTCTCCAGGCACTCCCAGGGGGCGAGCATGTCCAGGATGACCCGGTCGACCGGCCCGTCGGTGTCGGCGACGGTGACGTCCTTGAGGTCCCCGAGGCGAAGGTCCCAGTTCGCCGGGTGCTCCCCCATGTACTCGGTGACGTTGGCCTCGGCGTAGTCGAGGTGGTCCTCGCGGATCTCGTAGGAGATCAGCTGGCCGTCGGCGCCCACCGCGCGCAGCAGGGTCATCGACAGCGCACCGGAGCCGGCCCCGGCCTCCAGGACCTTCGCGCCGGGGAAGATGTCGCCCTCCACGAGGATCTGGGCGGCGTCCTTGGGGTAGATCACCGCGGCACCACGCGGCATGGACAGCACGTGGTCCACCAGCAGGTGCCGGAAGCACAGGTACTCGCCGCCGACGTGGGAGACCACCACGGTGCCCTCGTCGGAGCCGATGATGTCGTCGTGGCTGATCTCGCCCTTGTGGGTGAAGTAGCTGCCGCCGGTCTCCAGGGTGATGGTGTAGTGACGGCGCTTGGCGTCGGTCAGCTGGACCCGGTCGCCGGGCTGGAACGGGCCGGAGTAGGCCACGGGGTTCCCCTTTACGTTGGTGTGGCAGTGACCCGGACAGTGTAACGGGTCAACCGTGCCGCGCTACTCACAGCGCCTCGGGGAGCCCGCACACCCCCGCCCGGCACACCTGCGCCACCGCGGCGGTGCCGTCAGACTCGCCGCCAGGCACCCCGCCGACGAGGCGCGCACCGTGGGCGACGTCCAGCACCAGGCAGGACGTCCCCAGCCGGGTGCGCAGTGCGGCGACCTGCGTGCCGGACGCGCCGCGCACCGTGGCCTGCACCGGCCCGGCCAGGTGGCACTCCAGGGCGCACAACCAGCCGCCGGCCTGCGCGAGGTGGCCCTCGACGACCCCGCGGTGGGCGTCGAGGATGCGCCGGGCCTCCGCCGCCCAGCGCGAGCCCATGCTGCGCACGTCCGCGTCGTCCATCGCCGTCGCCAGCGCCCCGGCGAAGCTCAACGCCTCGGCCAGCACCGCCACCGCCGAGGGCGTGGCCCCGTCGTAGGGGTCGCGGGGACGCACCCCGGTGGACGCCACGGGCGTCGCCGCGTCGTACCAGGTGCCCGCACCGCGGTGGAAGGTCACCTGCAGGTGACGGATCAGTTCGGAGACCGACCCCGCCACGTCCATCCCCCGGTAGGTCGGCCCCTGGTGCTCCCAGAGCCGCACGAGCGCCAGCAGCAGCCACGCCCCGTCCTCCAACGTGCCCGGGGCGTGCGGGGTGCCGGCACACCGCAGGACGCCGCGAACGGTGCTGTCGCCGTCGCCCGTTCCGGTGTCCACGGCGTGGTGCCACAGCGCCAGGGTGGTGCGTGCCCCGGCCTCCGGATCACCGGCCTCGGTGAGCGCGACGGCGGCCATCGCGTTCCACGCGGTGACGACCTTGCCGTCCACCGCAGGACGCGGCCGCCCGGCGCGCGTCCGGTGCAACTCCTCGCGCACCTCCGGGTCCAGGGGCAGCCCCTCGCGCCGGGTGAGCACCACCCGCCCGTCCACGTCACCCTCACCGGTCAGCCCGACGGCCTCGAGTTCGCCGGGTGCCCAGGTGTACGTGTAGCCCTCCACGCGGGCGCCGTCGACGACGGTGTCGGCGTCCAGCCCGCTGGCGAGCAGGTCTGTTGCATCGGCAGGCAGGTCACGGCGAAGGAAGCCGCGGGTCAGCTCGCAGGCCTCGGCGGCCAGGGCGTCGTCGGGACGCCGCACCAGGTAGGCGGACAGGGCGCGCAGCAGCAGGGCGTTGTCGTAGAGGGTCTTCTCGAAGTGCGGCACCGTCCAGTCACCGTCCACGCAGTAACGGTGGAACCCGCCGTCCACCGCGTCGAAGAGGCCCCCGCGCAGCATCGCGGCGACGGTACGTCCCACGATGTCGAGCACCTCGGTGGCGGCGTCCGGCGATCCGGTGCGCTCGGCCCAGCGCACCAGGCCCAGCAGTGCGCCGGCCGGCGGGAACTTCGGCGCCCCGCCGAAGCCGCCGGTGGGGTGCTCGGCGGCGCGCATGCGCTGCACGATGCGGGTCGGCAGCTGCGTCGTGGCGTCCTGCGCGGCCCAGGAGGCGGTCGAGGACGCGTCACTCTCTTCCTCGCTGCCGCCGATCGCCTCGTTGAGCCGGGCGCTGATCTCGTCGACCCGGCCCCGCTCGGTCGTCCACGTGCGGGTGACCGCGTCGAGTACCTGGGAGAACGACGGGCGGCCCTGCCGCGGTTCCGGCGGGAAGTAGGTGTCGGCGAAGAACGGGCGTCCGTCCGGGTCGGTGAACACGGTCATGGGCCACCCGCCCTGGCCGCTGAGCGCCACCGTGGCCTGCATGTAGTAGGCGTCCACGTCCGGGTGCTGCTCGCGGTCGACCTTCACCGCCACCATCGTCTCGTTGATGGTCCGGGCGATCCGCGGGTCGCTGAAGGACTCCTCGGCCATCACGTGACACCAGTGGCAGGTGGCGTAGCCGACGGACACGAGCACCGGCACGTCGCGCTCCCGGGCCTCGGCGAAGGCCTGCTCACCCCAGGGTCGCCAGTGCACCGGGTTGTCGGCGTGGGCGAGGAGGTACGGGGACGTCGATCCGGAGAGTGCGTTGCTGTGCATGCACACCACGGTAACCGCGACGGCGGGCGAGCACCGACGGAACACCGGTGGAACACCGCCTACTACAGTGACGGGAATGAGCTTCCCCGACACCGCCGAACTCGCCGCCCAGCTGACCGGCTCCCTCAGCACGGACCCCGACGTGCTCGCCGCCCACTCCTCCGACGAGGCGCTGTACAGCCCGGTCGGCACACCGCTGGCCCTGGTGCGCGCGGTGGACGTCGACGACGTGGTCGCCACGATGCGCTTCGCCCACGCCCACGGCGTCCCCGTGGTGCCGCAGGGCGCACGCTCGGGGATCTCCGGGGCGGCCAACGCCGTCGACGGTGGCATCCTGCTCTCCCTGGCGTCGATGACCCACGTGCTGGAGGTTGACGAGGCGAACATGACCGTCACCGTGCAGCCCGGCATCATCAACAAGGACCTGAAGGACGCGCTGCGCCCGCGTGGGCTGGCGTACCCGCCGGATCCCGGCAGCTACGCGATGTGCTCCATCGGCGGCAATATCTCGACCAACGCCGGCGGCATGTGCTGCGTGAAGTACGGCGTGACCCGCGAGTACGTCCGTGAACTTACCGTGGTGCTCGCCGACGGGACGGTGACCCGCCTGGGACACCGCACCGTCAAGGGCGTGGCCGGTCTCGACCTCGCCAGCCTGTTCACCGGCTCCGAGGGAACCCTCGGGGTGATCGTGGAGGCCACTTTGAAGGTCGTGCCCCTGGGGGCGGACCCGCTGAGTGCGCTGGCCACCTTCCCCACCGTGCGCGCCGCCGCCGAGGCCGTCTCGGCCTACATGGCGACCGGTGCTGCGCCGTCGCTGCTGGAGATGATGGACGCCGCGACCATCGCCATGGTCAACGACCTCGGCGACTTCGGACTCGACGCCTCGGTCGGCGCGGTGCTGATCATGCAGTCGGACGCCACCACCGCCGCCGACGACACCGAGGCCTTCGCCGCCGTCGCCGGTGAGCACGGGGCGATCGACGTGGCCTTCGCCGACAACGCCGTGGACTCCGAACTCCTCGTCGCCGCCCGGCGCTCCGCCCAGCCCGCCTGGGAGCACTACGCCCGCGCCCACGGCGGCGGACAGCTCCTCGACGACGTCTGCGTGCCGCGCTCCCGCATGGCGGAGTTCTGTGACGGTATCGAGGACGTGCGCACCGCCACCGGCGCCCAGGTCACCGTGATCGGCCACGCCGGCGACGGCAACATGCACCCCTCGGTCTTCTTCGACACCTCCGACGAGGCCTCCGTGGCCGCCGCGCAGGACGCCTTCGACCGCATCATGGCCCTGGGCCTGGAACTCGGCGGCACCATCACCGGCGAGCACGGTGTCGGCAACCTGAAGAGCCACTGGCTCGCCACCGAACTCGACGAGGGCAGCCGACGCCTGCACCGCGACATCAAGGCCGCCGTGGACCCGACCGGGATCCTGAACCCCGGCAAGATGCTGGAGCACCTGTGACGGAAACTGCTACTGGTCTCGATACTGCTCTCGCCGAGCTGCGCGGCCGGCTCAGCGGCTCGCTGAGCACCGACGCCGACGTCCTGGCGTCCTACTCCACCGACCAGTCCGCGCACCGCGCCGACGGCGCGGCACGGGCCCTCGTGCGCGCCGGGTGCGTCGACGACGTGGTCGCCACGATGCGTTTCGCCCACGCCCACGGCGTCCCGGTGGTGCCGCAGGGTGCGCGCTCCGGGCTGTCCGGTGGTGCGTGCGCGGTGGACGGCTGCATCCTGCTGTCCGTGGCGTCCATGGACCGCGTGCTGGAGGTCGACGAGGCGAACATGACCGTCACCGTGGAACCCGGCATCATCAACAAGGACCTCAAGGACGCGCTGCGTCCCCGCGGTCTCGCCTACCCGCCGGACCCCGGGTCGGTGGCGATCTCCTCGGTCGGCGGCAACATCGCCACCAACGCCGGCGGCATGTGCTGCGTGAAGTACGGCGTGACCCGCCAGTACGTCCGTGAGATCTCCGTGGTGCTCGCCGACGGCACCCTCACCCGGCTGGGCCAGCGCACCGTCAAGGGCGTGGCGGGCCTGGACCTGGTGTCCCTGCTCACCGGGTCCGAGGGGACCCTCGGGGTGATCGTGGAGGCCACGCTGAAGGTCGTTCCCTTAGGGGCCGATCCGCTGAGCGCGCTGGCGACCTTCCCCAGCGTCGCCGCCGCGGTGCAGACCGTGGCCGCCTACATGGCGACCGGGGCGTCCCCGTCGATGCTGGAGATGATGGACGGCATGACCATCGGGCTGCTCGGCGAGGTCGGTGACTTCGGGTTGGACGCTTCCGTGGGCGCGGTGCTGCTCATGCAGTCCGACGCCACCACCGCCGCCGACGACACCCGCGCCTTCGCCGCCGTCGCCGAGGCCCACGGGGCCGTCGACGTCGCCTTCGCCGACAACCCGGTCGACTCCGACCTGCTCGTCGCCGCCCGGCGGGCGGTGCAGGTCGCCAATGAACGCTACGCCTCCACCCACGGCGGCGGGCAGATGATCGACGACGTGTGCGTCCCGCGCAGCCGCCTGGCGGACTTCTGCGCCGGGGTGGAGGCCATCCGTGACGACACCGGCACCACCGTGGGCCTGGTCGCCCACGCCGGCGACGGCAACGTCCACCCCTCGGTGTTCCACGACCTCGCCGACGAGACCTCCGTCGCCGCGGCGACCACCGCCTTCGACCGCATCATGGCCCTGGGCCTGGAACTCGGCGGCACCATCACCGGCGAGCACGGCGTCGGTGCGCTGAAGGCAACCTGGCTGCCCACCGAGCTCGACGCCGGCAACCGCGCCCTGCACCGCGCGGTCAAGAGCGCCCTTGACCCGACCACGATCCTCAATCCCGGAAAGATGCTGGAACACCTGTGAGCCGCCGTCCCCTCGCCCTGTCCCCGTCGCGTGTCGGCGACTACCGCCAGTGCCCGCTGCTCTACCGGCTGCGGGCCATCGACCGACTGCCCGAACCGAGCACCGTCGCCCAGGTCAAGGGCACACTCGTGCACGCCGTGCTCGAGGACCTGCACGGCATGCCGCGCGAGGAACGCACCTACCCGGCGGCGGTGAAGATGCTCTCCCCGCACTGGACGGAGATGAAGGCCAAGGACCCGCAGCTCGACGAGCTCGTGCCCGAGGACACCACCATGGACTTCCTGGTGGAGGCCCGTTCCCTGGTCAAGGGGTACTTCCAGATGGAGAACCCGGGCGGTTTCGACGCCGAGTCCGTGGAGAAGTTCGTGGACACCACGCTGCCCAACGGGGTGCCTGTGCGCGGGTTCATCGACCGTGTCGACGTGGCACCCACCGGCCAGGTCCGGGTGGTCGACTACAAGACCGGCAAGAAGCCCATCCCCCGGTTCTCCGCGCAGGCGGTGTTCCAGATGCGTTTCTACGCCCTGGTGTGGTGGCGCCTGTTCGGCCACATCCCCGAGCAGCTGCGTCTGATGTACCTGAAGGTGCAGGACGACATGGTGCTCTCCCCCACCCCGGCGGAACTCAACTACGTGGAACGCGACCTCGGTGACATCTGGTCGAGTATCGGGGCCGACGCGCGTAGCGGGAACTTCGCGCCGAAGACCTCGAAGCTCTGCGGCTGGTGCTCCTTCAAGCCCATCTGCCCCGCCTTCGGCGGGACACCGCCGGAGTACCCCGGGGTGCCCGAGGAGTTCGCCTGAGGAGTTCGCCTGAGCGCTCAGGAGAGGTCGAGGGCGTCCAGCAACGAGAGGAACGCCGGGGCCACCGGGGTGCGCCAGAGCACGTCGGCGCGGCGGTCGGCGCGCCCCGGCCCGCCGTTGACCACCGCGACCGTCTTGCCCTGGCGTGCGGCGTCCAACGCCAGGCGGTACCCGCTCATCACCGCCAGCGACGAGCCGACGACCAGCAGGCTGGACGCCGTGTCCAGCATGGAGTCCGCGCGGTGCTTTCGTTCGGCCGGCACCGGCTCACCGAAGTAGACGACGTCCGGTTTGAGCAGGATGCTGCCGCACCGCCGGCACCCGGCCATGCGGAACTCGCGGACGTGGGCCTCGTCGAGGCTCACGTCGCCGTCCGGGTTGACCTGCGAGGCGTCCAACCGGATGCTCTCGGCGTAGCCGGGGTTGAGTTCCTCCAGCCGGGCGTCCAACGACGGACGGTCCTCGAGGTGCCCGCAGTCCAGGCAGATCACCCGCGCCAGATCCCCGTGCAGGCTGAGCAGGTTGTGCGAGCCGGCCGCGGCGTGCAACCCGTCGACGTTCTGGGTGACCACCCCGGTGACCAGACCCGCCTGCTCAAGCTCGACGAGGGCGTAGTGGGTGAGGTTGGGCCGTGCGGCGGCCATGCGGCGCCAGCCGACGAAGGAGCGTGCCCAGTAGCGGTGCGAGGCGTCCGGGTCGTGCCGGAACTCCTGGTAGGTCATCGGACGGTGGCGGGTCAACGACCCGGACGGGCCCCGGTAGTCCGGCACCCCGGAGTCGGTGGACACCCCGGCGCCGGTGAGCACCAGCGCCGGGGTGGCGCGCAGCTGCGCGGTGAGCGCCTGCAGCGCCTCGTCCGGCGGGGTGGGTGTGGCGGTCTCGTCGACGACCCGGGCGATCGAGCGCAGTGCGGACCGGTGGACCGGGGTCACGAGGTCAGGGAGCATGCCCGCCAGGCTACCCCTGCAGGTCCAGGCGGAACCACGGCGAGTCCGGGTGGTTCAGCGCCACGGCGGTGTCGTGGACGAAGCGGTGGCAGGAGTCGTCCAGGCGCCCGTCGGACACCGCCCGGCCGACGACCACACCGTCGGCGTAGTCCGTCCAGCTGCCGTAGGCGTCCCGCGCCATCGCCAGGGCGCGGCCCAGGGGTGCATCGCACTGCTCTTCGGTGAGCAGTCCCCCGCCGTGGGCCAGCCACAGCAGGTGTACGGCGACCGAGATGTCCCAGGCACAGATGTCCTCCGGCGGGGTCGGGGGAAGGGCCTGGTACGCCTCGGGCTGCAGGAACGGCACGACCACGTGGTGGTGGTCGGCGTCCACCGGCCCCAGGACCGTGTGGGCCGCCGGACGCTCGGACCATGCGGTGGCGCACAGGTCGGCGAGGACGCCGTGCTGTGAACTGTAGGCCGGGTCCCCTGCCGCGGAGAGCCGGTCGGCGACGGCGTCGAGGGCGTCCTGGCCGGAGCGGATGCCGAAGACGCGGGCCAGGTGGTGGCGGTGGGTCTCGCCCGGGTCGACGACGAAGATCTTCTGGAACCCCGCGTTCGGGGGGTGTGCGGCGGCGGGGCCGTCGACCATCCTGCCGTCGGCGAGTCCGTGGGGCAGACTGAGTGCCCAGGCACGGGCGGAGTCGTCCGGTCTCCCCTTGTCCCGGACGACGGCGATATCACGCAGTGACCAGGGAACTTCCCCCAGGATGGTGCGGTAGCTGAGTGTGGTGGTGTCGGTGGTGCTGGTGCTGTCAGCGGGGTATGTCACGCCCATGATGTTAGTCATGAAAACTAACCTCGTGGGCGGCCGTGCGGGATTCACCCCCCGCGTGGGGACACCCGGGGAACACCCCCGGTGCCGTGGCAGGGTGCCGTGGCGGGTGTCGGGGCTCAGTTGTCGTAGAGCGTGCCGCGCCACACCGGGTGCAGCAGGTTCTCCTTGCTGAGCATCTGGTCGAGCGTCTCGGCGTCCAGCAGCTCGCGCTCCAGCACGACCTCACGCACCGACTTGCCCGTGCGTGCGCACTCCTTGCCGACCAGGTCACCGTTGTGGTGGCCGATCAGCGGGTTGAGGTAGGTGACGATACCGATGGAGTGCTCGACGTAGGAGCGGCACACGTCCTCGTTGGCGGTGATGCCCACCACGCACAGCGTGCGCAGCGTGGTGCAGGCGCGGGCGAGCAGACGGATCGACTCGAACAGGGACTGCGCGATCACCGGCTCCATCACGTTGAGCTGCAGCTGGCCGGCCTCCGCGGCCATCGAGATGGTCACGTCGTTGCCGAAGACCTTGAAGCAGATCTGGTTGACGACCTCCGGGATCACCGGGTTCACCTTCGCCGGCATGATCGACGACCCCGCCTGACGCTCCGGCAGGTTGATCTCGTTGAGCCCGGCACGCGGACCCGAGGACAGCAGGCGGAGGTCGTTGCAGATCTTCGACAGCTTCATCGCCACACGCTTGACCACGGAGCTGGCGTTGACGTACGCGCCGGTGTCGCTGGTGGCCTCGAGCAGGTCGTTGGCGGAGACGATGTCCAGGTCGGTGACCTCACGCAGCGCCTCGATGACCTCGGCGCGGTAACCGGTGTGCGCGTTGACGCCCGTGCCGATCGCCGTACCACCGAGGTTGACCTCCAGCATGAAGCCGGCGGCCCGGTCGAGCTGGGCCTGCTCCTCCGACAGGTTCTGGGCGAAGGCGGTGAGCTCGTCGCCCAGGCTCACCGGCACGGCGTCCTGCAGCTGGGTGCGGCCCATGGTGATCACGTCGCGGAACTCGTCACCCTTGTTCGAGAAGGCGCGCTCCAGCGCGCTGAGGTGGCGGATCAGGTCCTGGAAGGCGGTGTGGATGCCCAGCCGGAACCCCGTCGGGTAGGCGTCGTTGGTGGACTGGCCCATGTTGACGTCGTCGTTGGGGTTGATCACGTCGTAGCTGCCCTTGGGCTTGCCCAGGTACTCCAACGCCAGGTTGGCGACGACCTCGTTGACGTTCATGTTCGTCGACGTGCCCGCACCGCCCTGGTAGACGTCGATCGGGAACTGGTCCATGCAGCGGTGGTCGAGCAGGATCCGGTCGCAGGCCCAGACGATCGCCTCGGCCTTCTCCGTCGGCAGGGTGTGCAGCCGCTGGTTGGCCAGCGCCGCCGCCTTCTTGACCTGCACCATGCCGCGGATGAACTCCGGCAGCTGGTTCAACGTGGTCCGGGAGATCTGGAAGTTGTCCACCGCACGCAGTGCGTGCACGCCGTAGTAGGCGTGCTCGGGCACCTGCATGGTGCCGAGCAGGTCCTCCTCGGTGCGGAAGGTGTCCGCGGCATGGGCGCTGAGGGAATGGGTCTCAGCAGCCGTGATCAGCTGAGTCGAGGACGTGACCGGCGAAGACTCGGGCCGGTACTCGGGGACGGTCATGGGAGGTCGTGGCCTTTCGGGAAAGGGGGGTTGGAGGGTCAGATCAGATTCGTGCGATGCGGATGTCGCTGGCGAGGATCGCCTCGGCACCCAGCGCCGAGAGATTGTCCATCAGGGTGTTGGCGTCCTTGCGCGGCACCATGGCACGCACCGCCACCCAGTTGTCCTGGGCCAACGGGGCGACCGTGGGCGCCGACAGGCCGGGCGTGACCGCCGCGGCCCGGTCGAGGATGTCCCGGGAGCAGTTGTAGTCCAGCATCACGTAGTTGCGTGCGTGCAGGATCCCCTCGATGCGCTTGAGCAGCACCCGCTGCCGGTCGTCGACGGGGGCACCGCGACGCCCCACGACCACCGCCGTCGAGCTGATCACCGGGTCGCCGAAGGGACGCAGCCCCTGCTGGCTCAGGGTACGGCCGGTGGAGACGACGTCGGCGATGGCGTCCGCCACGCCGAGGCGGATCGAGATCTCCACCGCGCCGTCCAGACGCACGACGGTGGCGTCGATGCCGCGGGACTGCAGGTCGCGGCGCACGAGGTTGGGGTAGGACGTCGCGATGCGACGGCCCTGCAGCCCCTCCACCGTCCACTCCTGGTCGGCGGGCGCGGCGTAGCGGAAGGTCGAGTCGCCGAAGCCGAGCTCGAGGAGCTCCTCGGTCTCCTCACGGGTGTCCGCGGCCAGGTCCCGGCCGGTGATGCCCATGTCCAGGTGGCCGCTGGCCACGTAGATCGCGATGTCCTTGGGGCGCAGGAAGTAGAACTCGACGCCGTTGTCGGCGTCGACCACGGTCAAGGACTTGGAGTCGCCACGGCCCGGGTAACCGGCCTCGGAGAGGATCTCCGTGGCGGTCTCCGACAGCGACCCCTTGTTGGGGACCGCGACCCGCAGCAGGTCGGGCTGGTTGTTCTCTGGATTGCTCACGCCGCCGCCTCTCAGAGGAACTTGTAGATGTCGGCAGGGTTCAGGCCGCGGCCGACCATCACGACCTGCAGCCAGTAGATCAGCTGGGAGATCTCCTCGGAGAGCTCGTCGTCGGACTGGTACTCCGCGGCGAGCCAGACCTCACCGGCCTCCTCGACGATCTTCTTGCCCTGGAAATGCACCCCAGCGTCGAGTGCCTCCACGGTTCCGGAGCCGGCGGGACGATCCGCGGCACGCTGGGACAGTTCCTCAAACAGGGAGTCGAAGTTCTTCACGGCACTCATTCTGTCACAGACCAGCACCCGCGCGCCGACGCGGTCACCCCGACCGCTCACCCCACCCGGGCGCGACCGAGCTGTTCCCAGAAGCCGCGCAGGTCGTCGATGACCAGTCCCCCGAGATTCGGCTCCCCGCCACGCAGCACCGCCACCGGCACCGCACCGTCCGGCACCACAGCCCCGTC
Source organism: Corynebacterium sp. AOP40-4SA-5 (assembly GCF_052377355.1). NCBI lineage: Bacteria > Bacillati > Actinomycetota > Actinomycetes > Mycobacteriales > Corynebacteriaceae > Corynebacterium > Corynebacterium sp. AOP40-4SA-5. The sequence continues at coordinate 46,797 of NZ_JBQSWS010000017.1, read as the reverse complement.
CGCGGGAAGTCCCACGACCCGGCACCCCGCGGCGACCGCGGAGGTCATGCCGTTGGTGGAGTCCTCCATCACCAGGCAGTCGTCGGGGGCCAGGCCGAGCCGGTCGGCGGCCAACAGGTAGGGCGTCGGGTCGGGTTTGCCCGTGGCCACCTCGTCGCCGCACACCGAGTCGACGAAGAACTCGTGGCCGATCGAGCCCAGGGCCTGGTCCGTCAGCGAACGGAAGGTGTTCGTGACCACCATCATCGGCAGACCGGCCCGGTGGCCCTCGGCGAGCAGCCCGCCGACGCCCGGACGCAGTTCCAGCCCCTCGGCGAAGAGGGCGGAGACGTGGTCGTAGAGCCAGGTGATCCACCCGTCGACCTCGTCGTCGGTGGGCTCCAGCCCCGCCCACCGCGCCACCAGGCGCACCGTCCCGTCCGCGGTGCCGCCCACCGTCGTGGCCCGGACCTCCGGGGTCAGTTCACGGCCCATCGCCGCGGCCATCGCGTACGTCGCCTCACCCCACAGCGGTTCGGTGTCGACGAGTGTGCCGTCCATGTCCCAGAGAATCGCCTTCATGCTTCCCATCATGCCCGCCGGGACGACCGGCCGATACAATCGCCCACCATGACCTCCGTCACCCCAGACATCTCCACCCCCGCCCACTCCACCGACGCCTACTTCGAGCCCGCGGCCGTGACCACCGACGACCTCGGGGCCACCTGGACCGACTACGTCGCCACCGCGCACACCGTGAGCCCCTGGGGCCCGGACCTGCAGCACGGCGCTCCCCCGTCCGCCCTGGTCACCCACGTCCTCGAAAAGGCCGCACCGCAGGGAGGGCGCCTCGTGCGCGTCACCACCGAACTGCTCGGCGCCGTGCCGGTGGCACGGTTGCGCACCACCGCCAGGGTCGTGCGCCCGGGCCGGCGGATCAGTTACCTGGAGGCCGTCGTCACCGACACCTCCGGCCGCGAGGTCGTGCGCGGCAGCGCCTGGTGGATCAGGACCACCGACACCACCGCCGTGGAGAACCCGCAGGTGCCCAGCGCCGCGGAGATGCTCCCCCGTGACCGGTGCGCCGACGCCACGGAGTTCCTCGAGGCCTGGGCGAGCCCGTACATCGACACCATCGAGATGTACGGCTCCGGACGCCAGGCCTGGATACGCAGCACGATCCCCGTCGTCGCCGGTGTCCCCGACTCCCCCTGGACCTCCCTGATGGCCGTGGCGGACGCCACCAACGGCGTCGACCGCGTCCTCGACCCGCGTGAGTGGCAGTTCATGAACACCGACCTCACCGTGTCGCTGCACCGCCTGCCCGGGCAGGGGTGGGCCGGCGACGGGTGGACCGGGGTGCAGGCCGAGGCCAACCTGGGACCCGACGGGGTCGGGCTGACCATCGGACGCCTCCACGACGCCCGTGGTCCCCTCGGCTCGACCAGCCAGTCGCTGCTGCTGCAGCCGGCCGGGTGATGTAGCTCCCCCGGCTACTCCTGCTCGATGATGCTGTCGAGGTCGTCGAGCACCTCGTGGGAGTCCGCCCCGACCTCCTCGCACAGCACGGTCACCAGCGCACGGAAGTCCTCGACCTCCTCGTCCTCGTAGACCGCGCCGGCGTGCCGGTCGCTGAGGGCACGCAGTGCGTCGTGCGCGGAGATGACCTGCAGCACGACCTCCCCGGTCGGGTCGGCGCGCACGCCGGCGACCAGGCGGTGCAGGATCTCGGCGGACTCGTCCACCACGGACTCCGGGAACGGAGCCTCCCAGAACTCCCGGTCCTCCTCGCGCAGGTAGCTGCCGGTGGCCATGGACCGCAGGTTCCCGATGAACTCCTGACGGGCCGCGTCGGTCGCGGCGACGAACTCGTTCACAGTGCCACCCCCAGCAGGGCCGCGCACACGGTGCGCAGCGTCGGTGCGTCCGGTTCCGGTGCCCCGTCACTCCCGGCATCGCCCCAGGCGACACACCAGGAGTCGAGGAGACGCAGGACGCCCGGGGTGTCCAGGTCGTCGGCCAGCGCGGCGCGCACCGCGGTGACGGTCCCGGCGTCCACCGCGGCGTCCGCCGCCGTGCGCCAGTGCGCCAGGCGCCGCTCGGCGCGGGCGAGCACCGCGTCCGACCAGTCGCGGTCGCGGCGGTAGTGCTCCTCGTAGAGGCCCAGGCGGATGGCCGCCGGGTCGTGGCCCTGCGCGGTCAGGCGGGAGACGAACACCAGGTTGCCCAGCGACTTGCTCATCTTCGTGCCGTCCAGACCGATCATGCCGGTGTGCACGTAGTGCCCGGCCATGCGCTCCACGCCGTGCGCGGCCTCGGCGTGGGCCGCGGAGAACTCGTGGTGCGGGAAGCGCAGGTCACTGCCGCCGCCCTGGACGGCGAACGAGGAGCCCAGGCGGTTGGTGGCGATGGCGGAGCACTCCACGTGCCAGCCGGGTCGTCCGGCGCCGAAGGGCGAGTCCCAGGCGGGCTCGCCGTCGCGGTGGGCGCGCCAGACCAGCGCGTCCATCGGGTGCCGCTTGCCGGGACGCTCCGGGTCTCCGCCACGCTCGCCGAAGAAGCGGGCCATCGTCTCGGAGTCGTAGCGCGACTCGTAGCCGAACTGTTCGGTGAAGGTGTGGTCGACGTAGACGTCGGGGAAATCGTCGTCGAGACGGTAGGCGGCACCGGCGGTGACCAGGCGCTCGACCATGTCGATGACCTCGTCGACCGACTCCATCGCGCCGACGTAGTCTCGCGGCGGGACGACGGAGAGCGCCGCCATGTCCGAGCGGAAGAGGTCGATCTGGCTGTCGCCGAGCTCGCGCCAGTCCACCCCGTCGCGCTCGGCCCGCTCGAACAGCGGGTCGTCGACGTCGGTGATGTTCTGCACGTAGTGCACGCCGTGACCGTTGTCGAGCAGCTGGCGGATCGCCAGGTCGAAGGTCACGTAGGTGGCCGCGTGGCCGAGGTGGGTGGAGTCGTACGGGGTGATCCCGCAGACGTAGACACCGACCTCGCCGGCCGGTGTCAGGGTGCCGGTGTCGACCGGCAGGACGTGGTCGGCGGCGGTGTCGTGGAGAGTGAGCGGGACACCGTCACCGGCGAGGACGGGGACGTCGGGGGTGGGCCAGGAACGCATGGGGCCTGAGTCTAGTCACCCCGGGCCCGGCGGTACGCCACCGGTGGGGCCGGTGCGTGGATCAGGCGTTGATCATGCCGGTGGCCAGCAGGATCAGCACGATCACACCCACCGGGATGCGCCACAGGGCGAACCAGGCGAAGGAGTGGTTGGCGACGAACTTCAGCAACCAGGCGATCGAGACGTAACCCAGGACGAAGGCGATGGCGGTGCCCACGACCAGCTGGGGCGCGCTGGCGGCCTGCCCGGCGGCGGGGTCGAAGGCGTCCGGCAGGCTGAACAGGCCGGACGCCAGGACGGCGGGGATGGCCAGCAGGAAGGAGAAGCGGGTGGCGACCTCACGGTCGAGGTTGAGGAACAGGCCGGCGGACACCGTCGCACCGGAGCGCGACACCCCGGGGATCAGCGCCAGGCACTGGGCGAAGCCCATGAGCAGGGCGTCCTTCATGGTGAGCTTGTCGTAGCTGCGCTGGTGGGTGCCGACCTTCTCCGCCCAGATGAAGACGAAGGAGAACAGGATCAGCACGATCGCGGTGATCCACAGGTTGCGCAGGTTGTCGCGGATGAGGTCCTTGGCGAGGAAGCCGATCAGACCGACCGGGATCGTCGCGGCGATGACCATCCAGCCCATGCGGTAGTTCTGGTTGTCGCGCTTGGCCGGGTCGAAGACACCGGCGAACCAGGCCGACAGGATCATCCAGATGTCCTTGGCGAAGAACACCAGCACCGCCAGCTCGGTACCCAGCTGGATCACGGCGGTGAAGGACGCGCCCGCGTCCTCCCCCCAGATCAGCTGGGAGACGATGCGCATGTGCCCTGAGGAGGACACCGGCAGGAACTCGGTGAGCCCCTGGACGATCGAGAGGATGATGGTCTGCAACCACCCCATGTCGGTGGTGGTGACGACGTCGCCGGCGTCGGAGGCGAGATGTGAGGAAAACTCCATGGCTGACGAGAGTACCCTGCCGCGACCCCGCCATCACCTCGCCGTCACTTCGCGACAGCCCCCCGCCCCGACACAGGCCGGAGTCCCGCACCGCGTGTAGTAGCGTGATTGGCGTGAGAAGCCTGTTGACACAGCCGCGGATGAGCCCGGCCAAGCCCCTGACCGTCGCGGCCCTGGCCATGGTGCCGCTGGTGACGTTGTCGGGGTGCGCCGAGCAGATGATCGGGACCGACGGTTCCGACGACGGTGACGGGGAGACCGTGGTCGGCGTCGCCGCCAAGCCGCTGGAGTCCCCCGACACCGACGCCTCCGACGTGACGGGCACGCTCGACTCCGGCGAGGCCCTGCTGGGCCTGGTCCGCGCCGGCGTGGGGACGTCCGTCACCGAAGACTCCCCCGCCCCGGTCGCCGCGCTGGAGCAGGGGCGGCTGGTGATCGGCCCGCTGGAGGACGTGGCGTCCGGCTCCGCACCGTCGGTGGACGTCGACGACACGTGCACCACGGTGACCGGTGCGGTCGACGGCGTCGTGCTGGGCTGTGGGACGACCGTGCGCATCCTCGACGCCGAAGGCCAGGAGGTGCGCAGTCTCGAGGCCCCCGGCGAGGTGACCGCCGCCGCGGTGCACCCCGACGGCAAGGTGGCGTTGACCGTGGAGTCCGACAGCGACGTCCACTGGTTCGACGCCGACGGCGAGGAGACCAGCTCCGAGGACATGACCGCCACCGGCAGCGACATGCAGCTGGTCGGCAACACCCGCAACGCCGACAACGAGGACGACGCCGACAACGAGGACGCGGAGTGGCGCGCCGCGCTCATCGACGCGCAGCAGACCAGCGTCACCGACATCGACATCGCCGGCGAGTCGCGCGTGGCCGCGCTGCGCATCGGCCAGGGCGTGGGGACGGTCTCCGCCGGCACGCAGCCCGACGGGGTGCTCGTCGCCTCCGACGCCCGTCGCGGACAGGCACTGGTCTACACCCTCACCGACGTCATCCGGCACACCCAGGCGGTGCCCACCGGTGAGGGCGCGTGGGCGGTGCTGTGGGACTCCGAGCGTGAGGTCATGTGGGTGTCCACCACCGGCGACAACACGCTGACCGGCTACGACCTGTCGACCGGCACACCGGAGGAGGTCGGCAAGGTGCCGACGACCTCGGACGTGCGCCACATCATCGACGACGGCAGCGGCGACCTGCTGCTCGTCGCCGCCGACGGGACCCGTGAACTCATCCCCGCCGACGACCTCCCCAGCTAACCCTCCCGAGAGGACACCAGACTCATGACCACCTTCCGTGCCTTCCGCGGGGCCGTCTACGACTCCTCACTGCGCGTGCTGTTCACGCTGCGGGCCGAACGCATCCACGGGCTGATGACGTCCGCACTGTCCGTGGCCGCCCGGTCCGCCGCGGCGCGCGCGGCACTGCGCCGCTGCCTCGTGGTCACCGACCCGGTGCTCGCGCAGACCGTCGCCGGGGTCCGCTTCCCCCGCCCGCTGGGGCTGGCCGCCGGCTTCGACAAGAACGCCACCGAGGTCGACGTGTGGGGCCCGCTCGGATTCGGTTCGGCAGAGGTCGGCACCGTCACCGCGGTGCACCAGCCGGGCAACCCGACCCCCCGCCTGTTCCGCCTCCCGGCCGACCGGGCGCTGCTCAACCGGATGGGCTTCAACAACGACGGTGCACTGGCCGCGGCCAAGCGCCTGGGAACCCGGGTCTCCCCCGAACCGGTGGGGGTGAACCTCGGCAAGACGAAGAACACGCCCGTGGAGTGCGCCCCCGGCGACTACTTCGAGTCCGCCCGCGCCGTCGACGACGTCGCCGACTACCTGGTGATCAACGTCTCCTCGCCCAACACCCCCGGGCTGCGCGACCTGCAGGCCGTGGAGAGCCTGCGGCCGATCGTGGAGTCCGTGCGCCAGGCCAGCGACCGGCCCCTGTTCGTGAAGATCGCCCCCGACCTCACCGACGAGGACGTGGACGCGGTCACCGACATGGCCCTGGAGTTCGGCCTCACCGGTCTGATCGCCACGAACACGACCATCAGCCGGGACAACCTCGCCACCGGCGCCTCCGACGTGAAGGCGCTCGGTGCCGGCGGGATCTCCGGCGCCCCGGTGGCAGACCGGGCGCTCGAGGTGCTGCGGCGTATCCGGCAGCGCGCCGGCGACCGTCTCGTCCTGATCGGCGTCGGCGGCATCGAGACACCGGAGCAGGCGTGGGAACGCATCGGCGCCGGGGCGACCCTGCTGCAGGGCTACACCGGCTTCATCTACGGCGGCCCCGACTGGATCCGGGACATCCACCTCGGTATCGCCCACCAGGTGCGGCAGCACGGTCTGACGAACCTCTCCGAGGCCGTCGGTGCCGAACTTCCCTGGAAGGACTAGCCGAACTGCCCGGGGGCGGTCGGTCGTCTAGTTCTCGGCCCAGCCCCAGAGCAGGCCGCGGGCGGTGGCCGTGAAGTTCAGGTTGAATCCGAGGATCGTCGGGGTGGAGCGGTCGTTGATCTCCAGGAACTGCGGGAGGGCGTGCACGGCGAAGATGTAGCGGTGCGGACCGTGCCCGGCCGGGGGCATCGCACCGTAGTAGCCGCGGCTGCCCGAGTCGCCGCGCAGCGCCATCGCCCCGTCCGGCAGGCCGGCCAGCTCGGCGTCGCCCGTGCCGGCGTCCAACGAGGTGACCGAGGCCGGGATGTTGAACACCGCCCAGTGCCAGTAGCCCGACGTCGTCGGCGCGTCCGGGTCGAAGCAGGTCACCGCGTAGGACTGCGTACCCTCCGGAGCCCCCGACCACGACAGCTGCGGGGAGACGTCGCTCCCGCCGAGCTGGTCGCCGGGCAGACGGTCACCGTCACCGAAGTCCGCGCTGGAGACCTCCAGGCGCGGCAGGTCGGTCAGCGGGGCGTAGGGGTCCGCGGCGGGGAACCGGTCGTCGAGGTAGGTGGGCTGGTGGTGGGTCTTGTCACTCATGGCAACCAGTATGCCGCAGTGTTTCGTACCCCGCAGTAAGACTCTGAAGTCATAGCCTGTGGTGGCCCGACCTGTGCCCCGATATACGCGCCGGCCTGGGCATTCGGCACAGATTTGTCACCGCGGCACCGACTCGTTATAGTTACCGGAGTGCGACGGACACAGGGTTGGATATCAGCCGCGACCGTGTTCGGCGTCCGCATCCATGTCCGGGTGGCGGAATGGCAGACGCGCTAGCTTGAGGTGCTAGTGTCCTATTAACGGACGTGGGGGTTCAAGTCCCCCTCCGGACACCACAGAAGAGGCCCACTACGGTGGGCCTCTTCGTCGTTTCAACTGACCCTCGCGAAGGCGTACCCGACATGTCCAGAGACCACCTGCTCCCCTTCGCCGGGCTCGTGGCTCTGGGGATCGCCGTCGTGGTCGCGGCCGTGCTCCTGCCCACCCCGGACCTCGACTCCGTGCGCACCACCGTGGAGAACAGCGGGAGCGTCGCGTGGGTGACCTTCCTGGCCCTGATGGTCGGCGCCACCCAGCTGCCTGTCCCCCGCACCATCTGGACGGTGTCCGCCGGCGTGCTCTTCGGCCCCCTCGTCGGCAGTGTGCTGGCACTCACCGGCATGGCCCTGTCGGTGACGCTGTCGCTGCTCCTCGTACGCTGGATCGGCGGCCCGGCCGTGCGTCGTGCCGAGACCATGCCGCGCGTGCACGCCCTGCAGCGGGCCCTGGAGGCCCGTGGCTGGCTCGCGGTCCTCGGGCTGCGCATGGTCCCCCTGGTCCCCTTCAGCCTGCTGAACTACGCCTGCGGGCTGAGCCGCATCCCGCTGGTGTCCTGTGTGCTGGCGACCGTGGTGGGCTCCGCCCCGCTCACCGTCGCCCTCGTAGTCTCCGCGGACACGCTGGCCGGCGGTGGTGAACCGTGGTTCCTGCTGCTCAGCGTGGTGCTCGCCGTGGTGGGCCTGGCGCTCACCGCCGGTGCGTTGCGCGGCGTGCGGGCCGAACTCGCGGCGGCGGGGACCGGGCCGGTCAAGCCCTGACAGTAGACACACATGTAGGGTGGCGGGCATGTACTCCGTCCACGCCACATACCGCGGAACGTCACTCCGGCGGGCCGACTACGTCCGACAGGTCGCCGACGCCCTGGGCAACGCCCACAACGTCGTCGACGTCCGGGTCCTGGGGCCCGGTGAACTCGCCGTCCTCGCCGACGACGCGGACAGTGCCTCGGGCGTCGTGATGAACCTCATCCAGGCCGGCGACTTCGCCATCGGGATCGGCGCCGTGGTCGGCGGGGACGGAGAGGCGGACGGGCGGGAGGACGCGTCGGACGCCGTGCTGCGCGACCAGCTCGTGGCGGCGTCCGGCCGGGCGGTGCGGGGTTCCCGGCGTGCCGGCATGATCCGTGCGAGGGTCGAGCAGGCCGGTCCCGGTGGCGTGCAGGCGGTGGGGCGTGGCGCGGACGTGGCCGGGGACATCGCCGCGGCGTTCACCCTGGTCTCCCACGTACTGAACCGCCGCACCGCCGAAGGGCGGGAGGCGACGGCTCTGGTCCGGCAGGGCCACCTGCAGAGTGAGGCGGCGGAGATGCTGGGCATCTCGAAACAGGCTATGTCTCAGCGTCTTTCTGCTGCGGGGTGGCAGGCTGAGCAGGCTGGTTGGCTTCTGGCTGTCCATATGTTGGCCAGGACGGAGACTCTTCCCCTCGGGTGATCGCCGCCGCCTCCTCGGTCGCCGCGGAGGAGGCGGATGAGGAGGTGGCGGACGGGGACGCAGGTGACGGGGTGGGCACGTCGGTCGGTTCGTCGACCGAGCGGTTGGCCACCGCATTGGCCTCGGCCACGGCCTTGGCGATCTCGGGGGCGGACTCGGTGTTGAACCAGTTCTCCGAGGTCGTCTCGTTGGCGACGTCGCGGAAGGACTCGTCGACCGGGGTCGGCTCGTAGCGGAAGGTGCCGTCCTCGTCCTTGTTCGCGAAGGCCTTCGCGAACTGCTCCAGGGAGTCGCCGAACTGCATCGGCAGCATCCACACCTTGTTCGCGTCGCCCTGCGCCATCTCCGGGAGCTTCTCCAGGTACTGGTAGGACAGCACCTCCGGGGTGACCTGGGAGGACTTGATGGCGGCGGTGACCTTCTGGATCGCCTTCGCCTGGCCCTGCGCCTCGAGGTACTTCGCGGCACGCTCACCCTCGGCCAGCAGCATGCGAGCCTGTCGCTCGGCCTCTGCGGAGAGGATCTGGGCGTGCTTGTCACCCTCGGCACCGAGGATCCGGGCCTGCTTCTTACCCTCGGCGGTCTTGATGTCCGACTCGCGCTGGCCCTCGGCGGTGAGGATCATCGCACGCTTCTCACGGTCCGCCTTCATCTGCATCTCCATGGACTGCTGGATGGAGGGCGGCGGGTCGATGGCCTTGAGCTCCACGCGGCTGATGCGCAGGCCCCAGCGGGTGGTGGCGGCGTCCAGCTCGCCGCGCAGCCGACGGTTGATCACGTCACGGGAGGTCAGCGTCTCCTCCAGCGTCATGCCGCCGACGACGTCACGCAGCGTGGCCACGGAGATCTGCTCGACGCCGATGATGTAGTCGTTGACACCGTAGATCGCCCGCGCGGCGTCGTTGATCTGGAAGGTCACGACGATGTCGATGGCCACGGTCAGGTTGTCCTGGGTGATCACGGCCTGGGGAGGGAACGACACGACCTGCTCACGGGTGTCCACCCGGTCGCGGACCCGGTCGATGAACGGCACGAGGATCGTCAGCCCGCCGGACACCGTCCTGGTGTAGCGGCCGAGTCGCTCGATGACCGCAGCCTCCCCCTGTGGGATCAAGGCCACGGACTTGAACAGGGCTACTGCGACGAGGATGACGAGGAGGATCAGAAGGATCGAGATCATCTCCACGGGTCACACTCCTTTCCACACCACGGCTGTGGTGCCGTCAATGGAGACGACCTGCACACGGTCCCCTTCACTGAATGAGGACCCGGGGTGTGCCGCCCGGGCTGACCAGATCTCGCCGGCGATGCGCACCTGGCCCGACGAGTTCTCGGAGGTGACGTCGGTCAGGACCTGCGCCGGCTGCCCCTCGAGCTCCTTGGTGGTGAACTCCCGGACCTCGCCCTGCGCGATGTAGCGGCGCCGAAGCACCGGGCGCAACAGCAGCAGCGTGGCCGCGGAGGTGGCCCCGAAGACACCGACCTCCGCCCACACCGGGATGTCCACGACGGCGACCCCGGCGGTGGTCAGGGCGGCGACCGCGAGCATCAGCAACGTGAAGTCCATGACCAGGAATTCGCCGACCGCGAGGACGGCCGCTGCAATCAACCAGATAATCGGGCCCATGCCCGCAGAATATCAGTTCGCGGGGTTCCCGGGTTCCGTGACGAAGTCCACGAGACGTTCGACGGCCCCGATGAGGGTGGCGTCGAGATCCCGGAACGTCCGCACCTTGGAGTACACGTGCCGCCACCCCTCGGTCGGCGTGCCCCACCCCAGCCGCTGGCACACGCCGGTCTTCCAGTCCTCCCCGTAGGGAACCTTCGGCCAGGCCCGGATGCCGACGGTCGCCGGTTTCACCGCCTCCCAGATGTCGATGTACGGGTGTCCGGTCACCATCACGTCCGGTCCGAGACCCTGGGTCAGCCGGGTCTCCTTCGACCCCTCCACCAGGTGGTCGGCGAGCACTCCGACCCGCCTGCCGGGGCCCGGGCGGAACTCCTCGAGCATGGCGGGCAGGTTGTCGAGTCCCTCGATGAATTCCACCACGACCCCCTCCACGCGCAGGTCGTGGCCCCACACCTGCTCGACGATGGCGGCGTCGTGCAACCCCTCCACCCAGATCCGCGAGGGGGCCGCGACCTTGGCGCGCACGTCCCTGACCCTGCGCGACCCGGAGTTCGAGCGCTGCTGGTCCTGCGGCGTCTGCGACGGGGCCACGTAGCGGGTGAGGGTGACCGGCCGACCGTCGACGAGGAAGCCCCCGGGACGCAACTTGAACAGACGGTCGCGGCCGTGCCGGTCCTCCAGCCGGACGAACTGCCCGTCGTAGGTCTTCTCGAAACCGACGACGGCGCCGACCCAGCCCCCGTCGGCGACCTCGACGACGGTGCCCGGCTTCGCGGGCATTTCCGGTGCCGGCGGGGCCTGGCGGGAACGGTGCCCCCCGGCCGCCCCCTGCCCGTCTCCGGAACCCCCGAGGATGTCACGGCCGTACCTGTCGTTGAAGCTCATGGGCTCCAACTCTAGGCTAGGTGCAATGTCGTCAAGAAACCCCGCCGGTGACGCCACCGGCACGAGGCGGGCCACCCCGCTGCGCGAACAACTGTGGTCCCCGGTGCAGAACACCACCGTCTGGCTGGGATGGTGGCTGCACGGCCTCGTCTCCGCCGACGACGTCATCGACGCGTTCCAGGACGTCCAGGGCCCGGCGCACTCCCTGACCGTCGACCCCGGCGGCGACGACCCCTTCGCCGGACGCTTCGACGACCGTGCCACCGGCCTGGTCGACCTGCTGCACGCCGTGCGCGAGGTCACCCGTGACGTCCCCGTCGAGCTGTCCTCGCGTCCCCTCGTCGGACTCGTCCTCGCCGGTCCCGGCGACCCGCCGGCCCTGCCCGCGGGAAGCCGCGGGGCGGCCGCGGTGTCACGCGCCGGTGCCGGTATCAGCGTCGCCGACGCCGACCCGCTGGTCACCCATGTCGTCGTGCCCACGGTCGTGGACAACTCGCTGGTGCAGTGGGTGTGGTACCGGTGCGAAGGCCGCGTGCGCGCCGGCGAGTTCTACGGCCCCGGCGAGGCGGACACCCGGCTGCGCGAGGCCACGGAGGCCGCGGCCGCACTCGTCGAGGCGTCCGGCACGACCGGGATCCGTCACCACTCCCCGCGCCTGGCGGTCGGCGCCCTGACCGACTTCTTCGGTCTGCCCGGACTGCCGCCCGGGGTCTCGCCGCGGGCGGAGAAGCTCATGGCCCGTGCCGACGTCGTCGCCTCCGTCATCGAGGTCACCCGCGCGACCGACCACGGCGCCGAACTCGACCCGCAGCTGCTGCCGCTGTCCGGGGCGGTGCGCACAGCGAGAATCACCGCAGTCGACCACGCGATGCGTGAACTCCTGCGGTGATGTCGGTGTGACGGGGCCGCCGTGGCCCCGGGTGCGCTACTCGATCATGCGCACGGCCATCGGCTCGATCCCGTCCCAACGGACCGGCGAGACCTTGACCACGTCGCCGGACTGCGGTGCCTCGAGCATCGTCCCGTCGCCCAGGTACAGGGCCACGTGGGAGCTGCCGCCCACACCCCAGAAGAGCATGTCGCCACGCTTGGCGTCGCCGACCGGGACCTGGTTTCCGGAGGTGTACTGGTAGCCCGAGTACTTCTCCAGCTGGATGCCGGCCGCGGCGAAGGAGTAGACCATCAGACCGGAGCAGTCGAAACCGACCTTGGAGTAGTCGCCGTGGGAGTCGGCGACGCCACCGTCACGCACACCCATGGTGGGACCGTCGGCGTTGCCGCCGCCCCAGGCGTAGGTCACGCCCAGCTGGCCCATGCCGCGCTCGATGACGCGCTCGATCTGCTCCTCGCTGGTACCGGAGGAGTCCGGCTCCGCAGGCTCCTCACCCTCACCGGGGTTGACCTCCGGCAGGACGCCCTCCTCGCCTTCGGTGCCCTCGACACCCTCGACGCCCTCGGTGCCTTCGGTACCTTCAGGCAGGTTTGCGTAGGCGTTGGCGGCCGACTCACGGCCGGCGTTCGTCGCAGCCTCGAGAGCCCCGTCGGGGTCGCCGGAGAGGTGGGAGCTGATGCCGGCGTACGCGGCATCGCCCGCCGCGCCGACGAGTCCGTCGATCGCGGCCTGCCTCAAGGCGTCACCCTCGGTGCTGCCGTCGAAGCTCCCCGGGATCTCGTCGACCTCGGGCACCTCACCGGTGTCGGCGGCGTCGTCGGCCTCGTCGGCCTCGGTGTCGTCGACGAGCTGGTCGTCGAGCGGCTCCTCGGTCACCGCGTCCTCACCGGTGGCCTCGTCCGTGGTGTCCTCGGTGACTTCGTCGGTCGCCTCGTCGGTCGCCTCGTCAGCGGTCGGACCGGCGACCTCGTCGCTCTCACCGTTGCCGTCGTCGACGTCGACCTTCGTGTCGACGGCGGGCGTCGACTCGATACCGTCGGCGGCCGCCTCGGCGGCGCGGCGCTTGTCGAAGGAGCTGGCGGCGGCGTTCTCGGAGACCTTGTCCACGGCCTTCTTCGCGGCAGCCAGACGCGACTGCGCATCGGACAGGGTGTTCTTGACGCGCTCGAGTTCCGCGGACTTCGCGGAGATCGTCGACTGTGCGTCGGTGAACGCCTTCTCCGCGGCGGAGTGTGCGTCACGGGCCGCGGTGACGAGACCGTCGGCGTCATCGCGGGAGACGCGCAACGAGGACTCCTCGTTGGCGGCCTGGGTGCGCGCGAGGTCGAGCTTGTCGATGTCGGCCTGCTGCTTCTCGGCGGCCATCCGCATGTAGGTCGCGCGGTCGATCGTGTCGCCCGTCGCGTCCGACCCGGAGGCCAGTGCGATCGGGGCCGAGTCGCCGCCGCGGGTGTATGCGGAGCGGGCCAGCTCGTCGAGGGTGGACTGCGCGTCCTTGACCTCGGAGTCGGATCCGTCGAGACGGCTACGCGCCTCGGTGACGTTGTCCTGTGCCTCCTGGGCGGCGCGCTGGCTCCGGTCCACGTCGACGCGAGCCTTGTTCACCGACTCACGGAGCCCACCGAGCTCGAGTTCCAGTGAAGACACCTCACCCTCTGTCGAGGAGACGGTGCCAACGAGGTCGGCGAGGTAGGCCTCGGCGGTCTGGTCTTCAGCGCTCGATGAGCTGTCGGACGGGGCGGCGACGGCAGTGGCGGCGGGGACAGCGAGTCCTGCGGCCACCGCGAAGGACAGCAGCGCCCGAGTGGACCGGACGGTCGACCTGCGGACGGTGCCGCGGGTGTTCAGCCTAAGTGCCACGGTGAGTCTCTCCTTGCAATGGCGTACCGGTCATTACGGTCAAGTCGTCGTTCTTGACGTCAGCCTGTCTCGGCCACCTGTCCACCGCGCTTCCCCGCGAGGTGGTCCAGGGCCCGGGCCCAGGTTCCGGCGGCCCGGTTGATCACCGCCGGAAATGTCACGAACAGGTCTCGTTCCGATATCGGATCGTTACCAATTGACGACAACTGAACCGTAAGCCACTCCGGACCCATGCGAAACCCGAATCCCACTAACCACATAAGAATCAGCAGGCACACTTGTCACGCTGAATGCCTTGACCTGCAGCCACAGAGGCCAGTTCCTTAAATGTGATCTTTGTCACAAAGATGGTGGCTTCGGCGTGTCCCGTTGCAATGATCCCCCGAGGTCAACTCAAACTCTGAACCTTGACTTGAGCATAGACAATCCCAGTGCCTTGACTAGTGTATTCGCGCGGCTCCCCGCCCCTATTTATGATGGCTCGCGCTAGCTTCTAACTGCAGAACTGTCTGGGCGCCACGGGGGCGCTCTCCGGGCTTCCGCTCAGCGGCGGTAGGTGATGCGGGCGAACACGGCGGTGGCTGCGACCGCGAGCAGGACGCCCGCGACGGCCAGGACGTAGATCCAGGAGAACGCCGGCTGGGCGTCCTCGGCGGAAGACAGGAACGCGGCCACGTCCTGCGGTCCCGTCGAGCCGTGGAGCTCGCCCTGGGTCGACTCGATCTGGTAGCGCGACATCACGTCGCTGACGACCTGGGTGTTGTTCGGGGCGCTGACGACGACCGTCGACGCCTCCGCGCCCGCCTCGCCGGAGTCCTTCACGGTCTGCGCCAGATTGCGCAGGTCCGTGGACTGGAGTGCGTCGGTGTCGACGACCACGACCCCCACGCCGTCGTCGGCGAGGTCCCGGTAGCCGGCCAGGTCCGAGGCGGACGGCTGCTCCCCCGCCTGGGAGGTCGAGTACCCGGTCTCGGCGATGTCGTCGAGGACCGCCTGCAGGTCGACGTTCTCGAAGTCCACGGCGTGCTCATTTCGCTGGAGGTGGGTGGGTTTGTTATCTGACTGTATAGATTTCTAGCACCTGACCCCGCCGTCCGGGGGTGCCGACACGCGGGGTTGGGACGCATAAATCTCTACGTCCTGCGGTTATGTAGCATTACGGTCGTACTGTTATAGTAGTTCCGACGGAATCCGCGACAACTGCTGACACAATGGTGGTAGTCCGCGACGGCACCATCGTGCCCGGTGCCGGGGACCAGGTCCAGACGAGGTCCGTGAGGTCCGCGCCGCGGGATGACGTCAGACGAACGTCAACACAACTGACGACGATAACGAGAAGAGATTCAGGAGTACTGCCGTGACTGACAGCAAGAATTCTTTTGGAGCAGAGGGGACTCTGGAGGTCGGTGACCGGTCCTACAAGATGTACCGCCTGAGCGCGGTCCCGGGTATGGAGAAGCTGCCCTACTCGCTGAAGGTCCTCGGAGAGAACCTTCTCCGCAACGAGGACGGCGCGAACGTCACCAGTGAGCACATCCAGGCCATCGCCAACTGGGACCCGTCCGCCGACCCGAGCATCGAGATCCAGTTCACCCCGGCACGTGTGGTCATGCAGGACTTCACCGGTGTGGCCTGCGTGGTCGACCTCGCCACCATCCGCGACGCGGTCGTGGCCCTCGGCGGCGACGCCGACCAGGTCAACCCGCTGAACCCGGCCGAGATGGTCATCGACCACTCGGTCATCATCGAGGCGTTCGGTGACGAGAACGCCCTCGAGCAGAACGTGGCCATCGAGTACCAGCGCAACGAGGAGCGTTACAAGCTCCTGCGTTGGGCCACCGGCGCCTTCGACAACTTCCGCGTCGTGCCTCCCGGAACCGGCATCGTCCACCAGGTCAACATCGAGTACCTGGCCCGGTCGATCTTCGACAAGGACGGCATGGCCTACCCCGACACCTGTGTCGGTACCGACTCCCACACCACGATGGAGAACGGCCTGGGCATCCTGGGCTGGGGCGTCGGCGGCATCGAGGCCGAGGCGGCGATGCTCGGCCAGCCGATCTCCATGCTCATCCCCCGCGTCGTCGGCTTCAAGCTCTCCGGTGAGATCCCCGTGGGCGTCACCGCCACCGACGTGGTGCTGACCATCACCGACATGCTGCGCCAGCACGGCGTGGTCGGCAAGTTCGTCGAGTTCTACGGCAAGGGTGTCGCCGAGCTGCCGCTCGCCAACCGTGCCACCATCGGCAACATGTCCCCGGAGTTCGGCTCCACCGCCGCGATGTTCCCCATCGACAAGGAGACCGTCGACTACCTGGCGCTGACCGGTCGCGACCAGGAGACCCTGGACCGCGTCGAGGCCTACGCCAAGGAGCAGGGCATGTGGCTCGACCCGGAGAACGACGCCGAGTACTCCGAGTACCTCGAGCTCGACCTCTCCACCGTCGTGCCCTCCATCGCCGGCCCGAAGCGTCCCCAGGACCGCATCGAGCTCTCCGACTCCAAGGCACAGTTCCGTAAGGACCTGCACAACTACGCCGACAGCAACTCCGGCAACGCCGACGCCCAGAACTTCGTCGCCGAAGGCGGCAACGTCGGCGGCCACACCGGCAACCCGGCCACCGCCGCGGACGCCAAGGGCAACCTGCCGTCCGCAGCCACCGGCAACGAGGGCCGTCCGTCCAACCCGATCGAGATCAACTACGACGGCAAGGACATGGTCCTGGACCACGGCATGGTCGGCATCGCGTCGATCACGTCCTGCACCAACACCTCGAACCCCTCCGTCATGGTCGGCGCCGGCCTGCTGGCCCGCAAGGCCGCGGCACTCGGCCTGCACTCCGCACCGTGGGTCAAGACCTCCATCGCCCCCGGCTCCCAGGTCGTCACCGGCTACTTCGAGAAGGCCGACCTGTGGAAGGACCTCGAGGCCATGGGCTTCTACCTCGTGGGTTACGGCTGCACCACCTGCATCGGTAACTCCGGTCCCCTGCCGGAGGCCATCTCCGAGGGCATCAACGAGGCCGACCTCGCCGCCACCGCCGTGCTGTCCGGTAACCGTAACTTCGAGGGACGTATCTCCCCCGACATCAAGATGAACTACCTGGCGTCCCCGATCCTCGTGATCGCCTACGCCATCGCCGGCACCATGGACTTCGACTTCGAGACCCAGCCGCTGGGCCAGGACAACGACGGCAACGACGTCTTCCTGCGCGACATCTGGCCGGCCACCGAGGAGATCGAGTCGGTCATCAAGTCCTCGATCACCAAGGAGCTCTACTCCGAGGACTACGCCGACGTCTTCAAGGGCGACGAGCGCTGGCAGTCCCTGCCCGTGCCGGAGGGCAAGACCTTCGCCTGGGACGACGCCTCCTCGTACATCCGCAAGGCACCGTACTTCGACGGCATGGAGCCCACCCCGGGCCCCGTCTCCGACGTCAGCGGCGCCCGCGTCCTGGCGCTGCTGGGCGACTCGGTCACCACCGACCACATCTCCCCGGCGTCCTCCATCAAGCCCGGCACCCCGGCAGCCCAGTACCTGGACTCCAAGGGCGTCGAGCGCAAGGACTACAACTCGCTGGGTGCCCGTCGTGGCAACCACGAGGTCATGGTCCGCGGTACCTTCGCCAACATCCGTCTGCAGAACCAGCTGCTCGACGGCGTGACCGGCGGCTACACCCGCGACTTCACCCAGGAGGGTGGCCCGCAGTCGTTCATCTACGACGCCTCCGTCAACTACCGCGAGCAGGAGACCCCGCTGGTCGTCCTCGGCGGCAAGGAGTACGGCACCGGTTCCTCGCGTGACTGGGCCGCCAAGGGCACCCTGCTGCTGGGCGTCAAGGCCGTCATCGCCGAGAGCTTCGAGCGCATCCACCGCTCCAACCTGGTCGGCATGGGTGTCATCCCGCTGCAGTTCCCGGAGGGCGAGTCCTGGAAGTCCCTGGGCCTGGACGGCACCGAGACCTTCGACCTGGCCGGCATCGAGGCCCTGAACGAGGGCACCACCCCGGACTCCGTCCACGTGACCGCCACCAAGGAGGACGGCAACGTCGTCGAGTTCGACGCCGTCACCCGTATCGACACCCCCGGTGAGGCCGCGTACTACCGCAACGGCGGCATCCTGCAGTTCGTCCTGCGCAACATGATGGAAAACAGCTAGTCCGGCTAGTCCCGTAGTCCATCCCCGCCCGCCCCGCGGACTCCGTGAGGCGGGCGGACGTGTACCGGAGAGGGGTGCCCGTCCATGCCCAAGGTCAGTGAAACTGATCTCTCAGAACGGCGCACCGACATCCTCCGCGCAGCCAGGACCTGCTTCGTGACCTACGGTTACGACGGGGCGACGGTGTCACGCCTGGAGAAGGAGACCGGGAAGTCCCGGGGAGCCATCTTCCACCACTTCCGCAACAAGGAGACCCTCTTCCGTGAGGTCGCCCACCGCGACATGGTGCGCATGACCGACCTCGCCGGAAACCGGGGAATGATCGGCCTGATCAGGTACCTCCTGGAGGACCCCGAACTCGCCGAGTGGTGGGGCCTGCGGGTGGAGATCACCCGACGGATCCGGCTCGACGACGAACTCCGGGGCGTGTGGGAGGCCGACCAGAACGCGCTGCGAGGGGCGGTCACCGAACGCCTCGAGGAGCAACGGGAGTCCGGTCGGCTGCGCACCGACATCTCCACGGCCACCACGCTGCAGCTCCTGGAGCTCGTACTCGAGGGCGTGATGGCGCACCTGGTGTCCGACCGCGAGAGCGGGCTCCTCCCGGAGGCGCTCGACATCGTCGAGCAGTCCCTGCGTTCCGCGGAGGTCCGCGACAGCGCGTGAGTGTGCGTGCGTGAATGCGCCCGAGGCACCCACCGGCCAGACCCCCTGGCCCGGTGGGTGCCTCGTCGCGTCCGGCAAGTAGCATGGTGTCTCATGATCGCGATCATGACCGTTACCGGGCGAGACCACACCGGAATCATCGCAGCCGTGTCTACCGCATGTGCTGACCTGCAGATCAACATCCGCAACGTCTCCCAGACCATCATGGACGACTGGTTCACGATGATCCTGCACGTCGAACTCCCCGAGGACCTGTCGGTCACCGAGGTCAACGCGCGGATGAGCGAGGTGGAACAGCGGGAGAAGCTGGTCATCACGATCCAGTCCCAGGCCATCTTCGACGCGATGCACGAGATCTGAGGTTCCGGGACACCATGACTGCATTCCTGCCCTCGTCCTCGATCCTCGAGACCATCGAGATGATCCAGCGCTACCGTCTCGACATCCGCACGGTGACCATGGGGATCAACCTCCTGCCCGCCGTCCGGGCGACGCCGGAGGCCACCTGTGAGGCGGTCTACGACCTGGTGACCTCGCGTGCCGAGCACCTCGTCCCGGTGTGTTCCGGCATCGAGGAGGAGCTCGGCATCCCGATCGTGAACAAGCGCATCTCGGTCACCCCGGTGGCCCTGGTGTCCTCCGCGGTGCCCGGCTGTGACCCGGTGGACATCGCCCGCGCGCTCGACCGTGCCGCGGTCGCCGTGGGCGTGAACTTCATCGGCGGCTACTCCGCCCTCGTGGAGAAGGGCGGTTCCTCCGGCGACAAGCGGCTGATCCGCTCCATCCCGGAGGCGCTGAGCGAGACGGACGTCGTCTGCTCGTCGGTCAACATCGCGTCCTCACGCGCGGGCATCAACATGAACGCGGTGCGTGAGATGGGCCAGGTCGTCAAGGACTGCGCCGAGGCCACCGCCGACCGCAGTTCGATCGCCTGCGCCAAGCTCGTCGTCTTCGCCAACTCGGTAGGCGACAACCCCTTCATGGCCGGTGCCTTCCACGGCATCGAGGAGCCGGACTGCGTGATCAGCGTCGGCGTCTCCGGCCCCGGCGTCGTGGACCGCGCGGTCGCCGCCCTGGGCCCGGAGGCCCGGCTCGACGAGATCGCCGAGGAGATCAAGCGCGCGGCGTTCAAGGTGACCCGCACCGGCCAGCTCGTGGGCACGATGGCCGCGGAGCGTCTGGGCGTGCCCTTCGGCATCGTGGACCTCTCGCTGGCCCCGACGGCCGACATCGGTGACTCCGTCGCCCACATCCTGGAGCACATGGGCCTGGGTCAGGTCGGCGGGCACGGCACCACCGCCGCTCTCGCCCTGCTCAACGACGCGGTGAAGAAGGGCGGCATGATGGCCTGCTCGCGCGTCGGCGGGCTCTCCGGCTCCTTCATCCCGGTCTCCGAGGACGCCGGCATGATCGACGCGGTGCGTGCCGGGAACCTGACCATCGAGAAGCTCGAGGCGATGACCGCCATCTGTTCGGTGGGTCTGGACATGATCGCCATCCCGGGCGACACCCCGGCGTCCTCCATCGCCGGCATGATCGCCGACGAGGCGGCCATCGGCGTGATGAACCACAAGACCACGGCCGTCCGCGTCGTGCCTGCGGTGGGCTCTTCCCCCGGCGACGACGTCGACTTCGGCGGCCTGCTGGGCCACGCGCCCGTCATGCCGGTCAGCACGGTGGACGCCGCGGAGTTCATCTCCCGCGGCGGCTACATCCCCGCCCCCGTCCACGGCTTCCGTAACTGAGAGGCGGTGACCGTCGACGTGCCCCGGATCTTCACCCACGCGCGTAGCGCCACGACCATCGCCGACCCCGGCGGGCTCGTCGAGGACGGCTACGGTGCAGGACGCTTCGGCACCGCCTGCCCCTTCCCGTCCGACTACGAGGCCGTGACCGACGCGCTGTCGGCCAACGGCACGATGCCGGTCGCCGGGGCCCGCCTGTTCGGTCTGGCCACGGCCCAGCTGGTGCTGGTGGCCTGCGCGGTGGCGGTGGTCCTGGTGGGCGTGCTGCTGCTCGGCGCCGGCTCGGTCTCGGGCACGGGTGTGGGCGTGGTGCTGATCCTGCTGGGTGCAGGACTGGCGGGACTGTCGCTGGTCACCGCACGCAGTCGTCGGCGACGCCTGCTCGCGCTGGCCGCGGCATGGCGCAACGGGTGGCTTCGCTTCGCCCCGGCCCGCGTCGGCGCGGTGTGGGTCGACCGCCTGGTCACCCACGGGCGGGCGAACAGCCAGGGCGCCAACCAGGACAACCGGTACTGGTTCCGGGCGCTCTTGGAGGTCCACCCCACCGACGGCTCACCGGTCTTCACCGTGACCACCGCACCCTTCCAGGCCCTCGCCGACCACGCCGGCACGCCGCACGACCTGGTCAGCGCGCCGAACCCGGTGGACGTCTTCGAACCGGAGTACTCCAACGGCTGGACGGTGGTGCGTTACCTCGCCGGCGACCACGACACCGTCGCGGCCTCCTCCACGGTCACCACGAACCTCTCGCTCAACCAGATCGGGGCCGCGCTGCGCGCCGCCGGGGTGCGCTGAGCGTCCGGGAACCAGCCCTAGACACGCCGCAGCTCCAGCTCCCGTAGTCCTGCGACGTCGCGGGCACCGGTCAGTGCCATGGTCAGGTCCAGTTCGGCCAGCACGTTGTCCACGACCTCCCGCACACCGCGCTGCCCCGCCACGGCAAGCCCGTAGAGGTGGGGACGGCCCAGCAGGACGGCGTCCGCGCCGAGGGCGAGGGCCACGGCGACGTCGCGTCCCGTGCGTACCCCGGAGTCGAGCAGGACGGTACGGTCGTCGCCGACCCGTTGCCTGATCTCCACGAGTGCGTCGAGCGAGGCGACGGAACCGTCGACCTGGCGTCCCCCGTGGTTGGACACCACGACGGCGTCCGCACCGACCTCGAAGGCACGCTCGGCGTCGTCCGGGTGCAGGACGCCCTTGAAACACCACCGGCAACGATGTGCGGTCCTTCAGCGTCGCCAGCAGGTCCCAGTCCAGCCCCGGGTTGGAGTAGACGTCGAGGAAGGTCTCCACCGCCGCGCGCGGCTCCGGTGCGACGAGGTTGCGCAGCGTGGAGCCCGGGTGGTGGCGTGCGATGGACAGCAAGGACGCCGCGGCGGCCGGGGTGACGCGCACCCCGCCGGTCCCGCCGGCCAGTCCGCGTTCCAGCCGGTCGCGCACGATGCCAAGGAAGCGGCTGTCCGAGGTGTACTGGCTGATGCCCATCCCGCGGGAGAACGGCAACGACCCCAGGTTCAGGTCCTGCGGACGCCAGCCGAGCACCGTGGTGTCGAGGGTGACCACCAGTGCACCGGCACCGCTGGCCTCGGCACGGGCGATGAGACTGTCGACGAGCTCCTCGTCCGTCGACCAGTACAGCTGGAACCAGTGTCCAGGAATTTCACTTGACCCGCTCGATGATCTCCAGGCGGCGGCGGTGTCCTCCAGCGGCGAGGACCCCTGGTTGCTGACCACGTAGGGGACGCCCGCGGCGCCGGCGGCGCGGGCGACGCGCAGGTCGGCGTCGCGGTGGACGAGCGCGCCGGCGCCCACTGGCGCCAGCAGCAGCGGCGAGGCGTGCGTCCTGCCGAACAACGTCGTCGACAAGTCACGTTCCTTGATTCCGTGTGCCATACGTGGCGCGATCCGGTAGCTGTCGAAGGCCTGCCGGTTGTTTACCGCGGTGCGGTTCTCCCCCGCCCCGCCGTTGACGTACGCCCACGCCCTGCGCGACATCCGGCGCCGTGCCGCGCGATCCAGCCCCGCGGCGTCCGTCGGGACCTGTGGGCGCAGGCCTGCGATGCCCGCGCGGTAGATGGCGTCC
The DNA here is from genome assembly GCF_052377355.1 of Corynebacterium sp. AOP40-4SA-5. NCBI lineage: Bacteria > Bacillati > Actinomycetota > Actinomycetes > Mycobacteriales > Corynebacteriaceae > Corynebacterium > Corynebacterium sp. AOP40-4SA-5. The sequence continues at coordinate 24,152 of NZ_JBQSWS010000017.1, read as the reverse complement.
TGCCGTGCGCGCCCGGGGCCCTGGGTGTTGTCCGTGATCCTCATTCCGCGATGGTATCGGCTGCGAAAGCTGCTGCGGACGGTTTCGGCCGTATCCGTGCCCCGCGCTAGGCTTATGCAGGTCAGTACCCTGACCACATCCTTCGACCCTAAGGGACACCCATCGTGCGCCGCCGGATCTTCCTCCAGTCCTCCATCACTGCGCTCGGAGGTGCCCTGCTCGCCTCGTGCGGGCTGGGCTCCTCTGACTCTTCTGGTGCCTCCGACTCCTCCGGCTCCTCGAGCGTCGTCGACCCGGACGACACCCGTCGCTGGCTCATGCCCGACGAAGGTGACCGCCACGCCCGCACCTGGATGGCCTTCGTCGCCGAGAAGGACATCTGGGGCCGGGACCTCGCCCCCGGGGTGAAACGCGACCTCGCCGGCATCGCCACCGCCATCGCCGCCTTCGAACCCGTCTCCCTGCTCGTGCCCGAGCACGAGATGGACCTGGCCCGGGAACTCACCGGAACCGCCGGCGTGGACCTCGTCGCCTGCGAGCTGGACGACCTCTGGGTCCGTGACACCGGCCCGGTGTTCGTGCGCCCGGTCGACGGCGGGGAGGTCAGTGCCGGAGTGGACTTCAACTTCAACGGCTGGGGCGACAAGCAGGAGCACCGCAGCGACCGCGAGGTCGCCGGATTCGTCACCGGCGAGGCCGGGGTGGAACACCTGCGCACCGACCTCGTCCTGGAGGGCGGCGCACTGGAGGTCGACGGCGAAGGCACCGCGATCATCACCGAGAGCTGCGTGCTCAACGACAACCGCAACCCCGGCTGGTCCAAACAGGACGTCGAGGAGGAGCTCGAGCGACTGCTCGGCGTGACGACCGTCATCTGGCTGCCCGGCATCGCCGGCATGGACATCACCGACGGGCACACCGACTTCTACGCCCGCTTCGCCCGGCCCGGCGTCGTCGTGGCCGGCCTGGAGACCGACCCAGACTCCTTCGACTACGACGTGACGCGCACCCACCTGGACATCCTGCGCGGGGCGACCGACGCCGCCGGACGCGAACTGCAGGTGGAGGTGCTGGAAAGCCCGTCGAGCGTGCGCGAGGAGTACGACAGCGAGGACGTCGCCGCCGGCTACATCAACTTCTACCTGTGCAACGGCGCCGTCATCGTGCCGGAGTTCGGCGCCGAGGACACCGACACCGCCGCACGTGACCTGCTGCGTCGGTTGTTCCCCGAGCGTGAGGTCGTCCAGCTCAACATCGACGCCATCGCCGCCGGTGGCGGCGGCATCCACTGCGCCACGCAGCAGCAGCCCGCCTGAGGCGGCGCGTCCGCGGGTTCTGGGGAGGCATGGGGTGCCCTGGGAGTCCCTGAAGACGCCAATGTCATCTGAGCCATGCCTCAGGGCAGGAAACGGCCGAAATCGGCCCTGGGGCATGACACAGATGACATCAGGTCGTCTGGGCCGGAACGGGCACGGCCCAACTGGGGTCTAGCTAGGCCAGCTCCACGATATCCATGTAGGCATCCGACCAGAGGTCCTCGTCGCCGTCGGGCAGCACGATCACGCGCTCCGGTTCCAGGGCACGGACCGCGCCCGGGTCGTGGGTGACCAGGATGACCGCGCCGGTGTAGGTGCGCAGGGCGTTGAGCACCTGCTCGCGGGACTGGGGGTCGAGGTTGTTCGTCGGCTCGTCGAGCAGCAGCACGTTCGCACGCGAGCTGACCAGCGTGGCCAGGGCCAGGCGGGTCTTCTCACCGCCGGAGAGCGTGCCGGCCGGCTGGTTGAGCTGCTCGCCGGAGAACATGAACGCGCCGAGCAGGCCACGTAGGTCCTGCTCGCCGGCTTCGGGGCAGGCGCTGATGGCGTTGTCCCACACGCTGGCGTCCGGGTCGATGGTGTCGTGCTCCTGGGCGAAGTAACCGACCTTCAGCCCGTAGCCGGACACGATGCCGCCCTCGCCGTCGGTGCGCTCCACCCCGGCCAACAGCTTGAGCAGCGTCGTCTTGCCGGCACCGTTGAAGCCGAGGACGACCACGCGGGAACCGCGGTCCACCGCCAGGTCCACACCGGCGAAGACCTCCAGGGAGCCGTACATCTTCGTCAGACCCGTGGCGTTCATCGGGGTCTTGCCGCAGGGGGCGGGCTCCGGGAAGGAGATGCTGGCGTACTTGTCGTCCTGACGGACCTCGTCGAGGTCGTCGATCATCCGGTCGGCACGGGCGATCATCTGCTTGGCAGCGGCGGCCTTGGTGGCCTTCGCACCCAGCTTCGCGGCCTGCTGGCGCAGTGCGCCGGCCTTCTTCTCGGCGTTGGCCTTCTCGCGACGACGACGGGCCTCGTCGGTGGCGCGGGCGTCGAGGTACTTCTTCCACGTCATGTTGTAGACGTCGGCCTCGCCACGCACGGCGTCGAGGAACCAGACCTTGTTGACCACCGCGGCCAGCAGGTCCACGTCGTGGGAGATCATGACCAGTCCACCCTCGTGGCGCTGCAGGAAGTCGCGCAGCCAGGTGATGGAGTCGGCGTCGAGGTGGTTGGTGGGCTCGTCGAGCAGCAGGGTGGTCGCCGATCGGCCGGAGCCGGAGGTGGCGGCGAAGAGGATCTGCGCGAGCTCCACACGGCGACGCTGTCCGCCGGACAGGGTCTTGAGCTGCTGGTCGAGCACGCGCTGCGGCAGCCCGAGGCCGTCACAGATCCGGGCGGCCTCGGAGTCGGCCTCGTAGCCGCCGAGCGCGGAGTAGCGCTCCTCCAGCCGGCTGTACTTGAGGATGGCGGCGTCGCGCTGGGAGTCGGTCCCGGTCTCCATGAGCTCCTGCTGACGGTCCATCGAGGAACGCAGCTCGTCGAGTCCACGCGCGGAGAGCACCCGGTCGCGGGCGGACTGGTTGATGTCGCCCTCCTTGGAGTCCTGCGGGAGGTATCCGATCTCGCCGGCGCGGGTCACCGTGCCGCCGTAGGGCTCGCCCTCGCCGGCGAGGATGCGCATCGACGTGGTCTTGCCGGCACCGTTGCGGCCGACGAGGCCGATACGGTCGCCCGGCTGCACGCGAAGCTGTTGGCCGGGGGCATTGAGGAGGGTGCGTGCCCCCACGCGCACCTCGAGGTCCTGAGTAACAATCACAACGGTACATCCTAACACCGCCTGTCAGCAGTCGTGGAGGTGGGCGCCGCGCTCTCCTTCTCCCCCCGAGAGGAGAGAGCCGCGTCGGTCCTCAGGTTCGAGGTCCGAGGGCGTCCCACCCGCCACTTCCGCTGAATCTTCCGGCGAACGGGATGACCCCAGACGTCCGGTCCGCTCGGCCGGGGCCTGTTGGACAGATATCAATATAAACTTTTCGATCCTGTTTGAATAGTGTTTCGTGAATGATACTTACCCCTCGGCTTATAGCCGGGGGTAGAATGCCGGACGTCCCGTCCGGCGCACCGCACATTCGTCGACCTGCATCCCGCCTAGTGAGCATAACTATTGTTGATGTGAGGCGAGGCTGTGCAAAGCCCATGTCGACGGGGGTGGTCCCGGGTGGTCCCCGCATATCTCCCCCAGCCCAGTGAACCGATCCAGTACAGGAGTCCCCGTGCACATCGCCGTCGTCGGCCTCGGTCCTGCCGGTGCCCTGCTCGCCCACCGCGCGGCATGTCTGGGCTGGACCGTCGACGGCTACGACCCGGCGTGCGGGACGGGGCCGGACGCCGGGGAGACGCTGCCACGCTGGCGCAACACCTACGGAATGTTCCTGGAGGACCTGCCGTCGTGGGCCCGCGAGGCCCTGGTCTTCTCGGCGGTCGTGCCGGAGCCGCAGGTGCACACCGCCCACTCCCGTCGCCTGCACGGGCGCACCTACGCCATCGTCGACTGCGGCGCCACGACGCGGCGCCTGCACCACCCCGGCATCCGCCTGCACCGACGCAAGGTCGATGCTCCGGATCCCCGGGAGCTGGGCGTCGACGTGGTCGTCGACTGCCGTGGTGTGGTCGACCGTCCCGGGGCCATCCGCCAGGTCGCCTACGGGGTGGTGGTCCCTGAGCTGCAGGACGCCCCGTCGGTGTTCATGGACTGGCGTCCGGCGGCCGTCCCGGGGCCGCAGGACGCCGGGCCGCCGAGCTTCCTCTACGTCCAGCCCGTCGCCGGCGGCACCCTGTACGAGGAGACCGTCCTGGTGACCAGGGCGGCGACGCGGGAGACGCTGGAGGTGCTGCAACGGCGCCTGGAGCAGCGCCTGGGTGGCTTGCCGGGGGGCCACACGCTCACGGAGACCGTGCACTTCCCCACCGACCGGCGTGTCCGCGGCTGGTACTCCGGGGTGCGTGACGGGGTGGCCGTGTTCGGGGCGTCCGGTGGGCTGACCCACCCCGCCACCGGCTACTCCGTGGCGGCCTCGGCGGCCACTGCCGACCGCATGCTGCACCTGCTCAGCCACGGTGCACTTCCCCGGCGGGAACGCCTGTCGGCCGCATGGGCCCACCGGCTGCGTGGCTTCGGCGCCGAACTCCTCGTGCTCGCCGACGCCCCCACGCTACGCAGCTTCTTCGACGCTTTCTTCGGGCTCCCCACCCACCGGCAGGCGTCCTACCTCGCCGGGCAGGACGCGGGACGCGTCGCGCTGGCGATGCTCGCCCTGGCACGCCACCCCCGCCGCGTCCTGCCGTTCCTGCGCAACACCCCCGCCGCGTTGCGGCGGGTTGCCAGACGCTGAAGTTAGACGCTGAAGCCGAGGTAGCGCAGCTGCTCGCGGCCGTCGGCGTTGATCATGTGCGGGCCCCACGGCGGCGACCAGACCCAGTTGATGCGCAGGGCGGAGACCTTCTCGATCCCGTCGACCACGGCGGTGTTCGCCTGGTCCTCCAGCATGTCGGTCAGCGGACACGCCGGCGAGGTCAGGGTCATGTTGATGACCGCCTCGGTGCCGACGTCGGTGTGCTCGACCCACACCTGGTAGACCAGCCCGAGGTCCACGACGTTGATGCCCAGCTCGGGGTCGATCACGTCGAGCATCGCCTCCTCGATCTGGTCGGAGAGCATCACGTCCTCCTGCGGGATGTCCTTCGGAGGCTCCGGGACGGCGTCCAGCGGGTTCGGGTCCATCTGCGGGGAGGTGGGTTCGGTGGTGGTGTCGTCACTCATGGTGCGTCCTTACTACTCGTACTGCTTGTTGGTTGACTCGCTCGTGGCGGCCTCGAAGGCCTTCCAGCCGAGCAGTGCACATTTCACACGGGCGGGGTACTTGGACACCCCGGCGAAGGCCACGCCGTCGCCGATCACGTCCTCGTCGCCCTCGACCGTGCCACGCGAGGTGACCATGTGCTCGAACTCCGCCAGCTTCGCCATCGCGTCCGGCACGCTCAGCCCGGTGAGCTCCTCGGCCATCACCGAGGTCGCCGCCTGGCTGATCGAGCAGCCGGTCGCGTCGTAGGAGATGTCGGCGACGGTGCCCAGGTCCTCCGACAGGGTGACCCGAAGGGTCACCTCGTCGCCGCACGAGGTGTTCACGTGGTGGACCTCGGCGTTGAAGGGGGCGCGCAGCCCCGCGTGCTGCGGGTGCTTGTAGTGGTCCAGGATGACCTCCTGGTACATCTGCTCCAGTTTCACTGCGGCTGCCTCACGTTCTCGTCCACGTTCTCTTCACTGCCCCGGTCCTCGAGCGTGCCGAAGAACCGCTGGGCGGTACCGATGGCGTCGACCAGGGCGTCGACCTCCCCGGTGGTGTTGTACAGGTAGAAGCTCGCCCGCGCGGTGGCCTGCACGCCGAGCGCGCGGTGCGCCGGCCACGCGCAGTGGTGGCCGACCCGGATGCACACGCCGTTGTCGTCGAGCACCTGGCCCAGGTCGTGCGGGTGGATCCCGTCGACGACGAAACTCACCGCCGAACCACGGTCCACGTTCTCCGCCGGGCCCACGATCCGCAGACCCTCCACCGAGGACAGACGCTCCAGCGCGTAGCCGGTGATCGCGTGCTCGTGGGCGGCGACGTTGTCCATGCCCACCTGCTCCAGGTACCGCACCGCCGCACCCAGGCCCACGACCTGGGAGGTCATCTGGGTTCCGGCCTCGAAACGCTGCGGGACCTCGGCGAAGGTGGTCTTCTCCATCGTGACGATCTCGATCATCGAGCCGCCGGTGAGGAAGGGCGGCAGCGCCTCCAGCAGCTCCGCCTTGCCGTAGAGCACGCCCACACCGTTGGGTCCGAGCATCTTGTGCCCGGAGAACGCGGCGAAGTCCACGTCCAACGCGTGGAAGTCCACCGGCATGTGCGGCACCGACTGGCAGGCGTCCAGCACCACCAGTGCGCCGACGGCGCGGGCACGCCGCACGACCTCGTCGACGTCGAGCTGCGCACCGGTCACGTTCGACTGGTGGGACAGGGCGACGACCTTCGTGCGCTCCGAGAGCTCGAGGCTGTCGAGGTCGATGCGCCCGTCGGCGGTCGCGGTGTACCAGCGCAACGTGGCGCCCGTGCGCTGGGCGAGCTCCTGCCACGGCACCAGGTTCGCGTGGTGCTCGAGCTCGGAGATCACGATCTCGTCGTCCGCGCCCACGCACAGGTCACCGGCACGCGGGTCGCCCAGGACGTAGGCGACCTCGTTGAGCGCCTCGGTGGCGTTCTTGGTGAACGCGATCTCGTGGCCTGCGGCACCGACGAAGGACGCCACGGCGTCGCGCGCGGACTCGTAGGAGTCCGTCGCCTCCTCGGCGATCTCGTAGGCGCCACGGTGCACCGGTGCGTTGTGCTCGGTGAGGAAGGTCCGCTCGGCGTCGAGGACCTGCAGCGGCCGCTGCGCAGTCGCACCGGAGTCCAGGTACACGAGTGGACGACCGTCCCGCACCGTGCGCGACAGGATCGGGAAGTCCGCCCTGATGGCGGCGGTGTCCAGTGGGGTCATTCGATATCAGGCCTTTGCGGTGAATCGCTCGTAGCCGTGCTCCTCGAGCTCCTGGGCGAGCTCGGGGCCGCCGGACTCCACGACGCGTCCCTTGGCGAAGACGTGCACGAAGTCGGGCTTCACGTAGTTCAGGATGCGCTGGTAGTGGGTGATCATGATCAGGCCACCGTCCTCACGCTCCTTGTACCGGTTGATGCCCTCGGAGACGGTGCGCAGCGCGTCCACGTCGAGGCCGGAGTCGGTCTCGTCGAGGATGGCGAACTTCGGCTTGAGCAGGGAGAGCTGCAGGATCTCGTGGCGCTTCTTCTCGCCGCCGGAGAAACCCTCGTTGACCGAACGCTCGGAGAACGCCGGGTCGATCTCCAGCTCGTCCATGGCGGTGCGCGCCTCCTTGACCCACTGGCGCAGCTTCGGGGCCTCGCCGCGCACAGCGGTGGCCGAGGAGCGCAGGAAGTTGGCCATCGACACACCGGGGACCTCGACCGGGTACTGCATGGCGAGGAACAGGCCGGCGCGGGCGCGCTCGGAGACGTCCATGTCCAGCAGGTTCTCCCCGTCGAGCAGCACCTCGCCCTCGGTGATCTCGTAACGCGGGTGACCGGCGATGGCGTAGGACAGCGTGGACTTGCCGGAGCCGTTCGGGCCCATGATGGCGTGGGTCTCGCCGGAGTTCACGGTGAGGTTCACACCGTGGAGGATCGGCTTGGGATCCTCGTTCTCGTCCTGGGGGACGACCTGTGCGTGCAGGTTCTTGATCTCGAGAGTGCTCATTGTTCTTTCTAGTTCCTTACCGGGGTGTGGGGTGGATCAGAGGACCGTGTTGGCGAGTTCCTGCTCGACGACGTCCTCGAGGTTCTCGCGGACGCCGTCGACGGGGACGCGACGGATGACGTCGGTGAAGAAGCCGCGGATGATCAGACGGCGGGCCTCGTCGTCCGGGATGCCGCGCGACATCAGGTAGAACATGTGCTCGTCGTCGAAGCGTCCGACGGTGGCGGCGTGGCCGGCACCGACGATCTCGCCCGTCTGGATCTCCAGGTTCGGCACCGCGTCGGCACGCGCACCCTCGGTGAGCACCAGGTTCTTGTTCGTCTCGTAGGTGTCCGTGCCGGTCGCCTCCGGACGGATCAGCACGTCACCGATCCACACGGTGCGGGCCTCGGACCCGTGGCGCCCGGTCTCGCCCTGCAGCGCGGACTTGTAGAGCACGTTGGAGCGGCAGTTCGGCTCGCTATGGTCGACCAGCAGGCGCTGCTCGAAGTACTGGCCGGCGTCGGCGAAGGACACGCCCAGCAGCTCGGCGTCGCCGCCGGGGCCGGTGAACCGCACGTGCGGCACGGAGCGGACGACGTCGCCGCCGAAGGTCGCCACGGTGTGGCGCACCGTCGCGTCGCGTCCGACGAGGATGTGCGAGTTGGACAGGTGCACCGCGGTGCGGCCCCAGTCCTCCCACACCACGGTGGTCAGGCGGGCGCCGTCGCCGACGACGAACTCCAGGTTGTCGGAGTGCGCACCCTCGCCCTGGTACCGCAGCACCACGATCGCCTCGGCGTGGGGCTCCAGCTCGATGACGGTGGTGCCGTAGGTGGTCACCTCGTCACCGGAACCGGTGACGGTCACGGTGACCGGCTCGGCCAGGACGGTGTCCTTGGCGACCAGCACGTGGTCGGCGACCGGGCTGTTGACCCAGGCCTCCGCCGCGGGACGGTCGACCGGCAGGCCGGCGCGTCCGGTGCGCTCGTCGTCCATGGCGAGCTCGGAGTAGCTCACGCCGTCCTGGTCGCCGGTGTCCACGGAGATCTTCGTGCGGGCCGCCGGTGCGGCCTTGCCCGCCGAGGTGTCCTCCAGGCCACGCAGACGACGCAGCGGCGTGAACCGCCAGTCCTCGTCCTTGCCGTGCGGCACGGGGAACGACGCCGGGTCGGCCGACTGGTAGCGGTCGCCCTTCGTCGGCATGCTGTTCGCCGGGGTGACGGCGTTGTCTTCAGGGGTGGTGACAGGTGTGGTCATCGGTTAACCCACGGATCCTTCCATCTGCAGTTCGATCAGTCGGTTGAGCTCCAGGGCGTACTCCATCGGGAGTTCCTTGGCGATCGGCTCGACGAAGCCGCGCACGATCATCGCCATCGCCTCGTCCTCCTCGAGCCCGCGGCTCATGAGGTAGAACAGCTGGTCCTCGGACACCTGCGAGACCGTCGCCTCGTGGCCGAGGGTCACGTGGTCGTTGCGGATGTCGTTGTAGGGGTATGTGTCCGACCGCGAGATCGAGTCGACCAGCAGGGCGTCGCACTCCACGTTCGCCTTGGAGTGGTGCGCCTCCTTGTTGATCTGCACCAGACCGCGGTAGGCGGCACGGCCACCGGAACGCGCCACCGACTTCGAGACGATGTTGCTGGAGGTGTACGGCGCCATGTGCACCATCTTCGCGCCCGTGTCCTGCACCTGGTTCTCGCCGGCGAAGGCCACGGAGAGCACCTCACCCTTGGCGTGCGGACCGGTCATCCACACCGCGGGGTACTTCATGGTCACCTTGGAGCCGATGTTGCCGTCGACCCACTCCATGGTGGCGCCCTCCTCGGCACGGGTGCGCTTGGTGACCAGGTTGTAGACGTTGTTCGACCAGTTCTGGATGGTCGTGTAGCGGCAACGACCGCCCTTCTTCACCACGATCTCCACGACCGCGGAGTGCAGGGAGTCCGACTTGTAGATCGGCGCGGTGCAACCCTCGACGTAGTGGACGTAGGCGTCCTCGTCGACGATGATCAGCGTGCGCTCGAACTGGCCCATGTTCTCGGTGTTGATCCGGAAGTAGGCCTGCAGCGGGATGTCGACGTGCACGCCCTTGGGCACGTAGATGAACGAGCCACCGGACCACACGGCGGTGTTCAGGGCGGAGAACTTGTTGTCACCGGCGGGGATGACGGTGCCGAAGTGCTCCTTGAACAGCTCCGGGTACTCCTTGAGGGCGGAGTCGGTGTCCAGGAAGATCACGCCCTGGCTCTCCAGGTCCTCTCGGATCTGGTGGTAGACGACCTCCGACTCGTACTGCGCGGCCACACCGGCGACCAGACGCTGCTTCTCCGCCTCGGGGATACCCAGCTTGTCGTAGGTCTCCTTGATGTCGTCCGGCAGGTCCTCCCAGGTCTGGGCCTGCTTCTCCGTGGAACGCACGAAGTACTTGATGTTGTCGAAGTCGATCCCGCCGAGGTCGGCACCCCAGGTCGGCATCGGCTTGCGGTCGAAGGTGCTCAGCGCCTTGAGACGACGTTCGAGCATCCACTCGGGCTCGTTCTTCTTGGCGGAGATGTCCCTCACCACGGCCTCGGACAGGCCACGCTCGGCCGCGGCACCCGCGGCGTCCGAGTCGTGCCAGCCGTAGCCGTAGGCACCGATCGAGTCGATGATCTCGTCATCGGTCTGCGGTGCGTTCTGGGGCGCATTCTGGGGCTTGTTGTCAGGTAGTTGTGCAGCTTGAGTCATGTCAGCTCTCCTTCGTGGATGAAGGGTGGATTGTGGTCAGCGGGATGTGGGTCGTGCATATTCCGTTGCCGTCGGCGATGGTCGCCAGTGGTTGGGTGTGGTGGCCGAGGAGTTCGGTGACCACCCGGTGCTCCGCCGCGCAGAGTTCGGGGAACTCGTGGGCGACGTCCTGGATCGGACAGTGGTGGCGGCAGATCTGCACGCCGGTCGCGGCCTCGTTGACCGTCGCGGCGTAACCGCGGTCCGTCAACGCCTCGGCGATGCGTCCGGCGCGGTCCACCACGGCCCCGGGGGCGTCCCCGGACTCGTCGTCCTCCACCGACCCGAACAGTTCCTGCATGCGCTGGTCGGCGAACGCCGCGACCGCGTCGTCCCCTCCGGTCTCCCGGAGGGCCCGCAGGGCCAGGAGCGCGAGTGTGTCGTAATCATGGCCGAAACGTCCGCGTCCCGCGTCGGTCAGGCGGTACTGCCTGGCCGGGCGGCCGCGCGTGCGGCCGTTGGCCGACCGCGGGGCCTCCACGGTCTCCGCGAGACCGTCCGAGACGATGTTGTCCAGGTGCCGTCGCACACCGGCGGCGCTCAGTCCGAGCGCGTCGCTGATGTCGGTGGCGCTGACCGGACCGTTCCGGAGGATCTGCGCCAGAACTTCACGACGGGTGTCCCGTTCGCTCATGAGCTGTTCCCTCCTCGACGACAGTTGTGGCAGCGGGTCATGATTAGACAACACGAGTGTCGCGTAAATCATTCCCGTTGTCTAATAAGGGCAGGCTGACCTGTTGTTTCTCTGCTCTACCGACAGTCCTATTTTCGCAACGGCAGGGTGTCTGCCACGGTCCACGCGGCCCGACCCGTAGAATGCCGGTGTGACTCAGCCACCCCCCTCCGAGAGCCCTGTGACCGACGACCCGGCACAGGAGTCCCCGGAGCGGCGGCAGGCGGGGGGACGTGGCCTGACCCGGATGTTCGGCCTGCTGCCGAACATCGGCACCGCCGGCTCGCGCAGTGCCACCCTGCACACCACCAGCCCGGCGGCCCCCGTCCGCCGTTTCACCGGCGGTGAACTGCTGCGCCTGCGGCTCGGCGTGTTCACCGGCATCATCGGCTCGGTATTGATCGCCGTCGGCGGCGTGGGTGCCGGGGCGCTGCCCGTGGTCGGCAACACCCTGTGGTCGTTGCCGATCAGCGGATTCCTCTCCCGCATGCTGCACACCACCACCGTTGCGGTCTTCGTGGGCATCAGTCTGCTGATCGTGGGGTGGCTGCTGCTCTGGCGCTACTGCGTGCCACGGCGGGACGCCGACGTGCCGTTGCTGCCGACGGCGTCGCTGGTGCGCATCGGCGTGCTGTGGGTGCTGCCGTTGCTGGCCACCGCACCGATGTTCACCCAGGACATCTACTCCTACCTGGCCCAGGGATCCATCGCAGCCCAGGGGATGGACCCCTACTCCGCCGGGCCGGTGGACCTGCTCGGCGTGGACAACGACCTGGCCCGCTCCGTGCCCTTCGAGTGGTCGCACTCCCCCGCCCCCTACGGCCCGGTCGCCGTGGGAATGGCGGCGGTGATCTCGAAGCTCACCGGCGACGTCATCGCCCTCGGGGTGATCGCCCACCGGCTGATCTCCGTGGTCGGCGTGTTCGTGGCGGCGTGGGCGGTGGTGCGTCTGGCGCGCCGCTGCGGTGTGCACCCGCAGGCGGCGTTGTGGCTGGGCATCCTCAACCCGCTGGTCTACCTGCACCTGGTCGCCGGGGTGCACAACGAGTCGGTGATGATGGGCATGCTGCTCGCCGGCGTGGAGTGCGGCCTGCGCGCGGTGGACGCCGGCCCGGTGCCGGCCGTGCGCCGGTGGCTGTGGGGTGCGTCCGGCATCGTGCTGATCAGTGCGGCGGGCATGGTCAAGGTCACCGCCTTCCTCGCCCTCGGCTTCGTCGGCGTGGCACTGGCCCGCTACCTCGGGGGACGCTTCCGCGACCTCTTCGCCGCCGCGGCGATCTACGCCGTCGGCACGGGCGTGGTGGTCGTCGCCGTGTCGCTGGCCTCCGGGCTCGGCTTCGGCTGGATCACCGTGCAGGGCGGGGCGACCGAGGTGATCAGCTGGATGTCGGTGACCACCGACATCGGCCTGCTCACCGCGAACAGCGGCATGTGGCTGGGGCTGGGCGACCACACCGACGCCGCCCTGTCCACCGCCCGGCTGATCGGGTTGATGATCGGCGGGTTCTGGGTGGTGCGCATGCTGTGGGCGTCCTTCCGCGGACGCGTGCACCCCGTCGGCGGGCTGGGCGTGGCGACCTTCTTCCTCGTCGTCTTCTTCCCCGTGGTGCACCCCTGGTACGTGCTGTGGGCGGTGATGCCGCTGGCGGCGTGGGCCAACCGCGGCACGTTCCGGGTGGCCGTGGTGGCCTACTCGGCGATCCTGAGCTACTTCATCCTGCCGCGCGGGCTGAACCTGCCGCCGGCGACGGTGGCGGTGATGTACCTGATGTCGGCGCTGTTCTCGGTGGTGTTCATGGTGGTGGGCTGGCTGCTTTACCAACGCCGTCAGCGCAACGGATAGACTCTGGCACCGTGGTTAGCGCAGGGAAGGACGCGGGCAGCCGGGCTGCACTCCGTTTACGCGGGGTCGTCAAGAGGTACGGGGACGTCACCGCGGTGGACGGCCTGGACCTCACCGTCGGGCAGGCCGAGGTCCTTGCCCTGCTGGGCCCCAACGGGGCGGGCAAGACGACGACGGTGGAGATGTGCGAGGGCTTCCTGGCCCCCGACGAGGGCACCGTCGAGGTGCTCGGCACCGACCCCTCGCGCGACACCGACCGGCTGCGCGGACGCATCGGCGTGATGCTGCAGGGCGGCGGGGCGTACCCGGGCATCCGCGTCGGCGAGATGCTCGACCTCGCGGCGTCCTACTCCGCCGACCCCCTCGACCCGGCCTGGCTGCTCGAGACCGTGGGCCTGACCGGCCACGAGAAGTCCAGCTACCGCCGCCTGTCCGGCGGCCAGCAGCAGCGCCTCTCGCTGGCGCTGGCCCTGGTGGGACGTCCCGAGCTGGTCTTCCTCGACGAACCGACCGCGGGGCTGGACGCCCAGTCGCGCCTGGCGGTGTGGGACCTGATCACCGCGCTGCGCGGCGACGGGGTGTCGGTGGTGCTCACCACCCACCTCATGGACGAGGCCGAGGCGCTCGCCGACCACGTGGTCATCATCGACCACGGCAAGGCGGTGGCCCAGGGCACGATCAGCGAGCTCACCAGCACCTCCGACCCGCGCGTCACCGTGTGCACCGACCGCGAGCTGGACGTGGCGGCCCTGGCCGAACGGCTCGCACCGTCCGGCGCCACCGTCTCGGTGACCCGGCCCGCGCGGATCTCCGTGTCCGCGACGGTGACCCCCGCGCTCGTCGCCGAGATCACCGCCGAGGCAGCCCGCCAGGACGTGCTCGTGACCTCCCTGGAGGTCGACCAGCGCAGCCTGGAGAGCGTGTTCCTCGACATCACCGGAAGGGAGATCCGCGCATGATCCGGTCCCGTCAGACCTCCGGGCGTTTCGCCCCCGGCCAGTTCACGCCCGACCCGCACCAGGCGCCGACCGGGCGGATGCTGCTGGCCCAGGCCCGCATCGAGACGCTGCTCTTCCTGCGCCACGGCGAACAGCAGCTGCTGTCGCTGGTGATCCCGCTGGGCCTGCTCGTGGCCCTGAGCCTGATCCCCGTGGTCCCGCTGGACGACGCGGTGCAGAACGTGTACCCGATGACCGTGGGCATCGCGCTGATGAGCGCCGGGTTCACCGGACAGGCCATCGCCGTGGCCTTCGACCGACGCTACGGGGCGCTGAAACGCATCGGCGCGTGCGGCGTTCCGCGCCGCGTCCTGATCGCGGGCAAGATCATGGCCGTGGGCGCCGCGGTGCTCGTGCAGCTCGTCGTCCTCACCGCCGTGGCGCTGCTGCTGGGCTGGTCGCCGAGCGCGGCCGGCGCCCTGCCCGCGGCCCTGTTCATCCTCGTGGGCGTGGCCACCTTCACCGCCCTGGGACTGCTGCTCGGCGGGACGCTGAGCTCCGAACTGGTGCTCGCACTCGGCAACACGATCTGGTTCGTGCTCATGGGGGCCGCCGTCGTCGCGGCGATGGACACCGACCTGCCCGGCCCGGTGCACGCCGGACTGCGCGTCCTGCCGTCCGTGGCGCTGACCGACGGGCTGGTGGACGCCTCCGCCGGCACGATGAACCTGCCCGCCCTGCTCGTCCTTGCCGCCTGGGGTGTGGTGGGCGGCGCACTGGCCGTGCGGTTCTTCTCCTTCACCATGGACGACGACTGAGCCGACGACTGAGCCGTTCAGATTACGGCCGTCGCGCCCTGTAGCGATAGACTGGCACACCGTGAAGGTCTCGCAGAAACCCCAGGACGGCAGCCCGACAACCAGCACGGACCCCGGGGTCGTGCCCCGGGTGAGGGACACCACACTGGTGGCGATGCGCGACCGTGTGCAACACACCTCCAACCCGGTGAACCGGGGCTTCCTGCGCTTCTACGCCGCGATCCTCGCCCTGTGCGCGTGGTCGCCGGTGCCCACGGTGAAACGCCAGCGCCTGTACGCGATCATCCTCATGGTCTGCCAGGGCGGCATCACCTTCACCGGTTCGCTGGTGCGCGTCACCGGCTCGGGTCTGGGCTGCCCCACCTGGCCGCAGTGCCACCCCGGCTCGCTGGTGCCGGAGTCCGGGACGACCCCGGCGATCCACCAGGCCATCGAGTTCGGCAACCGGATGCTGACCTTCGTTCTCATCGTCGCCGCCCTGGTGGCCTTCCTGACGGTCCTGCGGGCGGCCCGTCGCAACTCGATCCTGCACATCGCCTTCCTGCAGGGCATCGGCATCATCGCCCAGGCGGTCATCGGCGGCATCACCGTGCACCTGGACCTGGCGTGGTGGATCGTGATGGCCCACTTCCTGCCCTCGATGGTGCTGGTCTTCTTCGCTGCGGTGATGCTCGTCAAGATCGGTGAGGACGACGACGCCCCGCGTCGCGCCACCATGCCGCGGCCGTTGCGGTGGGCCACCTGGGGTTCGGCGCTCGGCCTGGCGATCACACTGGTCACCGGCACGATGACCACCAGCTCCGGCCCGCACGCCGGCGACGAGGCGATCATGGAGGGCGACCGACTGCAGATCGCCCTGTTCGAGATCGCCAACATGCACGCCCACGCGATGTACCTGTACATGGGCATCACCATCGGCCTGCTCGCCGGCCTGCTGGCCGTGCACGTGGACCGTCGGATCAAGACCGCCGCCCTGGTGCTGATCCTGGGGATCGTGATCCAGGGCGTGGTCGGCGTGGTGCAGTACAACCTCGGTGTGCCGCGCTGGACGGTGCCGCCGCACGTCCTCGGCTCCGCGGTCGTGACCGCCGCCACGGGCCTGCTGTGGGCGATGCGCTTCCGCCGTGGCGAGGACGCCGCGGACCGCGACTACGACACCGAGGACGCCGCGGACACAGTGGACGCCTCGTAGCGTCCGGCGGTGGTCCCCGCCCATCCACACTCCCCACGGGCACGTGGCAATCCCCCCAGGTCGGTGCTACCGACCTGGGGGGGGGGTGCTCGTTGCCGGGGCCCTCCAGCCCTCTCTCGTGTCCCTCCCCGTCCCCTCCCGGTCGATGGTCAAGATGTGTGTCCGTGACCGGTACTCCACGGCCGGTCTGCGTCCGCTGATTCCGAGTAGCCCGACGTAGCTCGTGCCCACACCACGGCGCAATCACTGCATTCCGGTCCGGTCACTGCCAGTGACCGGACCGGAATGCAGTGATTGCGCCGGGCAGAGAACAACCCCACAGGGTGGTCTCTGACCGATCTGTGGGGTTGGACGCTGGAGTTGGGGCCCTTAGCGGCCGAGCATCTCGCTGACGGTCTCCAGGCCGAGGACGGCGTCCACCGACAGACCCACGAAGAGCACCGAGAGATAGTTGTTCGACAGGAAGAAGAGGTTCATCGGCTTGACCTTCACGCCCTTCTTCACCCCGTTGTGCAGCCCGTGGGCGCGCAGGATGAACCACGCACCGCTGAGCAGCGCCACCACGGCGTAGACCCAGCCGGTCGCCGGGACGAGCAGCAGCGATGTGATCACCGTCGCCCACGTGTACCAGAGGATCTGGCGGGTGACCTCGAGCGGGGGCTTGACGACGGGCATCATCGGCACGCCGGCGGCCTCGTAGTCCTCGCGGTAGCGCATGCCCAGCGCCCAGGTGTGCGGCGGCGTCCAGAAGAAGATGATCAGGAACAGCAGCAGCGCCTGGCCCCAGGACGCCCAGCCGGCGTTGAAGGAACCGCCGTTGGCCTCGGTCACGGTGGCCCAGCCGACCATCACCGGCATACAGCCGGCCGCCCCGCCCCAGATCACGTTCTGCCAGGTCCGACGCTTGAGCCACTTGGTGTACACGAAGATGTAGAACCAGATGGTCAGCAGGATGAATCCGGCGGCCAGCCACGAGTGGCACAGCAGGCCGAGCCACAGCACACTGCCTACGGTCAGCGCCCAGGCGAAGATGCGGGCCTCGGTCTTGTTCACCGTGTGCTTGGCCAGCGGCCTACGGTGCGTGCGACGCATCTTCTGGTCGATGTCGTAGTCGGCGACCATGTTGAAGGTGTTCGCCGCGGCGGCGCCCATCCACCCGCCGACCAGTGTCAGCAGGATCAGGCCGAGGTTCACCTCACCGCGCTGCGCCTGGAGCATGGACGGGATGGCGGCGACAAGCAGCAGCTCGATGACCCGGGGTTTCGTCAGCGAGATATACGCCTTGATCTTGTCCACCGGTCAGTCCGCCTCCATAAACGCCATCGTCACCGTGTGTTCCTGGTTGTCGGGACACACGGATCTGCCAAACGGACAGGTTACCCGAGCCGGTGGTGGGACCGAAAACCGCTGTCGCCTCCGGGCCTGCCGGTGATCCGCCAGTGACACGGTCGACCTCCGCCCACTACACTGGTCGGGGTTACACGGGCCGCGTCCTGCGACCAGCTGTGGTCACCGCGCCCGTGTCCTCTTTATGTCCCCCGACGACAGGAAGGCTACCCAGCGTGACACTCCCCAAGGACCTCGAAGCCCGTACGGTCCGGAAGTACCCGGACGACTGGTCGGAGTTGGACACCCGTGCGGTGGACACGGTCCGCGTCTTCGCGGCCGACGCCGTGGAGAACTGCGGATCCGGCCACCCGGGCACCGCGATGTCCCTCGCCCCCCTGGCGTACACGCTGTACCAGCGCGTCCTGCGCCACGATCCGTCCGACCACAACTGGGCCGGGCGCGACCGCTTCGTCCTGTCGGCCGGCCACAGCTCGCTGACGCAGTACATCCAGCTGTACCTCGGCGGTTTCGGCCTGGAGCTCGACGACCTCAAGGCGCTGCGCACCTGGGGCTCGAAGACCCCGGGACACCCGGAGGTCGGCCACACCGACGGTGTGGAGATCACCACCGGCCCGCTCGGCCAGGGCCTGGCGTCCGCCGTGGGCATGGCCGTGGCGTCGCGCCGTGAGCGCGGTCTGTTCGACCCGTCCGCGGCGGAGGGGACCTCCCCGTTCGACCACCACATCTACGTCATCGCCTCCGACGGTGACCTGCAGGAGGGCGTGACGTCCGAGGCGTCGTCCTTCGCCGGCACCCAGCAGCTGGGCAACCTGGTGGTCTTCTGGGACGACAACAGCATCTCCATCGAGGACAACACCGACATCGCCTTCGGCGAGGACGTCGTGGCCCGCTACGAGGCCTACGGCTGGCAGACCCTGGAGGTCAACGCGGAGGACGTGACGGGCATCCTCGTCGCCGTCGAGGAGGCCAAGGCCGACACGGTGCGTCCGACGTTCGTGCGCGTGCGTTCGGTGATCGGCTACCCGGCGCCGACGAAGATGAACACCGGTGCCGCCCACGGCGCCGCCCTCGGCGGCGAGGAGATCGCCGGGGTGAAGAAGGCCCTCGGCTTCCCCACCGACGTCGACTTCCCGGTGGAGGACGAGGTCCTGGCGCACGCCCGCGGTCTCGTGGAGCGTGGCCGCGAGGCGCACACCTCCTGGCAGGACGGCTTCGACGCCTGGGCGCAGAGCAACCCGGAGGCCGCCGCGCTGCACGCGCGCATCGCCGCCCGCGAGCTCCCGGAGGGTTTCGACGCCGAGCTTCCCACCTGGGACGACGGCGACAACCTGGCCACCCGCAAGGCCTCCGAGGCCGCGCTGCAGGCCCTCGGCGCCACGCTGCCGGAGCTGTGGGGCGGCTCCGCCGACCTCGCCGGCTCCACCAACACCATCATCAAGGGCGACAAGAGCGTGGGCCCGGAGTCCATCTCCACCGACGCCTGGTCGGCGACCCCCTACGGCCGTAACCTGCACTTCGGCATCCGCGAGCACGGCATGGCCGCGATCCTCAACGGCATCGCCCTGCACGGCGCGACGCGTCCCTACGGCGCGACGTTCCTGCAGTTCTCCGACTACGCCCGTGGCGCGGTGCGCCTCGGCGCGCTGATGAGCAGCGACGTCTACCACGTGTGGACGCACGACTCCATCGGCCTCGGCGAGGACGGCCCGACCCACCAGCCCGTCGAGCACCTCGCCGCGCTGCGCGCCATCCCGAACCTCTCGGTGATCCGTCCCGCGGACGCCAACGAGACCGCCCAGGCGTGGTCCGCAGCACTCAAGGCCCCGGCCGCTCCGAAGGCACTGATCCTCACCCGTCAGGGTGTGCCGGTGCTGGAGGGCTCGAAGGAGAAGGCCGCCGAGGGTGTCGCCCGCGGTGCCTACGTGCTCGTCGAGTCGTCCACCGAGACCCCGCAGGTGATCCTGATGGGCTCGGGCTCCGAGGTGCAGCTGGCCGTCGAGGCGGCCGCCGCGCTGGAGTCCGAGGGCATCGGCACCCGCGTCGTCTCCGTGCCCTGCATGGAGTGGTTCGAGCAGCAGGACGCCGAGTACCGCGAGTCCGTCCTGCCGTCCGGGGTCACGGCGCGCGTGTCCGTCGAGGCGGGCATCGCGATGCCGTGGAAGGGCTACACCGGTTTCGCCGGACGCAACGTCTCGCTGGAGCACTTCGGCGCCTCCGCCGACTACAAGACCCTCTACCGCGAGTTCGGCATCACCGCTGAGGCGGTCGCCACCGCCGCCCGCGACATCCTCTAACACCCCCAGAGAACCACGCACCCATTTCGTAGAAAGTTGGTTGATCACCCGTGAACCACGTCACCGAACTCGCCGCCGCCGGAACCTCCGTGTGGCTGGACGACCTGTCCCGCGACCGTCTCGACACCGGTAACCTCGCCGAGCTCATCGCCGACTCCGGCATCGTCGGGGTCACCACCAACCCGGCGATCTTCGCCAAGGCCATGTCCGTCGGCACCGCCTACGACGCCCAGGTCGCCGAGCTCAAGGCCGCCGGCTCGGACGTCTCCGCCGCCGTGTTCTCCATGGCCGTGCAGGACGTCCGCAACGCCTGCGACGTCTTCTCCGAGGTCTACGAGTCCTCCGACGGCGTCGACGGCCGGGTCTCCATCGAGGTCGACCCGGGTCTCGCCGACGACCGCGAGGGCACGGTGGCGCAGGCACGCCAGCTGTACATGGACGTCGCACGCGAGAACGTGATGATCAAGATCCCCGCCACCGAGGCGTGCCTGCCGGCGATCACCGAGGTGCTCGCCGACGGCATCAGCGTGAACGTGACCCTGATCTTCAGCGTGGAGCGCTACCGCCAGGTCATCGCCGCCTTCGTCGAGGGAATCGCCCAGGCCCAGGCCAACGGCCAGGACATCTCGAAGATCCACTCGGTGGCCAGCTTCTTCGTCTCCCGCGTGGACACCGAGATCGACCGTCGCCTCGACGAGATCGGCACCGCCGCGGCCCTGGCCGTGCGCGGCAAGGCCGGTCTCGCCAACGCCCGCCTGGCCTACGAGGCCTTCGAGTCCGAGCTGCGCCAGGACTCGCGCTGGCAGCAGCTCGAGGCCGCCGGCGCGCACCCGCAGCGTCCGCTGTGGGCGTCCACCGGCGTGAAGAACCCCGACTACCCCGACACCCTGTACGTCTCCGGCCTCGTCGGACCGGACACGGTGAACACCATGCCGGAGGACACCCTCAACGCCACCCTGGACCACGCCACGGTCTCCGGTGACACGCTCAGCGGCACCGGCGAGGACTCCCGCGAGATCTTCGCCGCCCTCGAGGACCTCGGCGTGGACCTCAAGGACGTCTTCCTCGTCCTGGAGCACGAGGGCGTCGACAAGTTCGTCAGCTCCTGGCAGGAGCTTCTCGACACCATCGGGGAGCGTCTGTGAGCTCCGAGTCACCACAGTGGGAGAATCCGCTGCGCGACGCCGCCGACCGGCGCGTCCCGCGGATCGCCGGGCCCAGCGGCCTGGTGATCTTCGGGGTCACCGGCGACCTGGCCCGCCGTAAGCTCCTGCCCGCCGTGTACGACCTCGCCAACCGGGGCCTGCTGCCGGCCGGCTTCAGCCTGATCGGTTACGGGCGTCGTGACTGGACGAAGGAGGAGTTCGAGGCCGAGGTGCTCGACGCCGTCCGCGAGCGGGTGCGTACCCCCTGGCGTCAGGCCGTGTGGGAGCAGCTCGCCGCAGGCATCCAGTTCGTCAAGGGCGACTTCGTCACCGACTCCGCCTTCGACGACCTCGCCGCGATGACGAAGAAGATGGACGAGGAGCGTGGCACCGGCGGAAACTGGGCCTACTACCTCTCCGTCCCGCCGCAGTACTTCTCCGAGGTGTGCAACCAGCTGGAGCGTTCGGGTCTCGCCGACTCGACCGACGGGTGGAAGCGCGTGGTCATCGAAAAGCCCTTCGGCCACGACGAGGAGTCCGCGACCGAGCTCAACCGGATCGTGAACTCCGTCTTCCCGGAGTCCTCGGTGTTCCGCATCGACCACTACCTCGGCAAGGAGACCGTCCAGAACATCCTGGTGCTGCGTTTCGCCAACCAGATGTTCGAGCCGCTGTTCAGCTCCGGCTACATCGATCACGTGCAGGTCACCATGGCCGAGGACATCGGCCTGGGCGGGCGTGCCGGCTACTACGACGGCATCGGTGCCGCCCGCGACGTGATGCAGAACCACCTGCTCCAGCTGCTGGCCCTGGTGGCGATGGACGAGCCGGTGACCTTCTCCCCCGACGAGCTCAAGGCCGAGAAGCTCAAGGTGCTCAAGGCCACCCGCCCGGTGGGGCCCTTCGCGCAGACGACCGCGCGTGGCCAGTACACCTCCGGGTGGCAGGGTTCCGAGCACGTCCCCGGACTGCGCGACGAGGAGGGTTTCGACCCGTCCTCGACGACGGAGACCTATGCGGCGGCGACCTTCGAGATCAACTCTCGGCGGTGGGCCGGTGTGCCGTTCTACCTGCGTACCGGCAAGCGTCTGGGCCGTCGGGTGACCGAGATCGCCCTGGTGTTCAAGGACGCCCCGCACCAGTCGTTCAGCCCGGAGCAGACCGAGGCACAGCAGTCCAACGTGCTCGTGATCCGCGTGCAGCCCGACGAAGGTGTGCTGCTGCGCTTTGGCTCGAAGGTGCCGGGCTCGGCGATGGACGTGCGCGACGTGAACATGGACTTCTCCTACTCGGAGGCGTTCACCGAGCAGTCGCCGGAGGCCTACGAGCGGCTGATCCTCGACGCCCTGCTGGACGAGGCGAGCCTCTTCCCCACCAACGAGGAGGTCGAGGAGTCCTGGCGGATCCTGGACCCGGTGCTCAACTACTGGGCCGACGCCGGACGCCCCGAAGACTACGACCCGGGCACCTGGGGCCCTTCGGGGGCCGACCGGATGCTGTCCCGACACGGCAGGAATTGGAGGCGTCCCTGATGCCATGGAAGACGTTCACCGACGCCGGCGACCACGCCGCGGTCGTCGACCTGGGAACCACCACCACACACGAGTTGACCGACCGGCTGCACCAGCTGCGTGAGGACCGGGGCGAGATCGCCACCGGCCGCGTGCTCACGCTGATCGTGTCGGTGCGCTCCGAGGAGGACCTGGACACGGTGGTCAACGCCACCGTGGACGCCTCACGTGAGCACCCGGCCCGGGTGATCTTCGTCGTGCACGACCGCTCGACCGACGAGGTCAGCATGGACGCGGCGATCCACCTGGGCGGTACCGCGGGCGCCTCGGAGATGATCCTGATGCGCCTGCACGGGGAACTGGCCGACCACGCCGACCACGCGGTGATGCCCCTGCTGCTGCCGGACACCCCGGTGGTCGTCTGGTGGCCGTTCACCTCTCCGCGCAACCCGGCGGCCGACTCCCTCGGCGCACTGGCGACCCGACGGATCACCGACAGCTTCGCCGACGCGGCGGCGGGACGCGGTGCCGAGGCGATCTTCCGCCGACGCATCGGCTACTCCCTCGGTGACTCCGACCTGGTGTGGAGCCGTATCACCCCGTGGCGCGGGCTGCTGTCCAGTGCGCTGGATCAGCGGGTCGGCGACACCTTCCTGTCCGCGGAGGTCTCCGGACCGGCGGACGACCCGGCGGTGGACATCGCCGCCGGGTGGCTGGCCGACCGTCTCAACGTGCCGGTGACCCGGTGCGCCGACGGCTCGCCGGCGGTCCCCCTCGACGACGAGGGCAAGCCGATGTCCCCGATTCAGCGCACGGTGATCACCTGCTCCAACGGGTCGGTGGAGCTCGCCGTCGTCAACCACCGCTCGGTGCGGGTGAGCACCGGCGTGGGCACGGACACCCTGGTGAACCTGGCGCGGCGTCAGGTCGGCGACTGCCTCGCCGAGGAACTGCGTCACCTGGAGCCCGACCGTGCCTTCGGCCAGGCCCTGCACGGGCTGCCGCGTGTGCGGACCCCGCGTGACGGCATGACCGCCTCGATCCCCTTCTCCGCGCAGGAGAGCACCCGGTGAGCGGCGGCAGGAACCTCGAGGTCGTCGGCTGGCAGGACGGCGACGCCCTGGCCGCCGGCGTGGCCCGCGACATCGTGGATCTCGTCGCCGGCGTCCAGCGCGACGGTGGGGTGAGCGAGGACGGTTTCGCCAGGATCGTGCTGACCGGCGGTGGCGCCGGCGGTGCGGTGCTGCGCCAGCTCGCCGCCCTCGACCACGCCGCCCGTGCGTCCGCCGACTCCTTCCCCGTCACCGCGATCGACTGGGCGAAGGTGCACGTCTTCTTCGGCGACGAGCGTTTCGTGCCGACCGGCACCACCGGTGCCACGGCGCGCAACGACGACCTGGCGCACGCCGAACTGCTCTGCCACGTCGACGTCCCGGAGGCCAACGTCCACCGCGTGGGCGTTCCCCGCGACGACGAGCCGGTCGACGGGTCCGGGTTGGACGCTGCGGCGGAGGCCTACGGTGAGGCCGTGGCCGCCTTCGCTCCGGACGGTTTCGACCTGCACCTGCTCGGCATGGGGCCGGAGGGGCACGTGAACTCCCTGTTCCCCCACACCGCCGAGCTCTCCCCCGCCGCGGGCACCTCCGTGGTGGCGGTGCGTGAGTGCCCGAAGCCGCCGTCGGAGCGGGTGTCGTTGACCCGTGAGGCCATCGCCACCGCCTCCGAGGTGTGGCTGCTGGTCACCGGCGAGGCCAAGCGGGAGGCGGCCGGCGAGGTCGTCTCCGGTGAGGATCCCGCCCAGTGGCCGGCGGCCGGGGTGTCCGGTTCGCGCCGGACCGTGCTGCACGTCGACGCCGCCGCGGACCCGCGCTAGCGGATTCCTCCGGTTGGGCCCACCAGGTATCGTGCCTGGTGGGCCTTCTTTTGTGCACCCTGTTCGAACACGTGCGCGTTTCATGTCCGGGCCCTGGTATACACTTCGTCCAACAAAC
>NZ_JBQSWS010000016.1:0-77437 GCF_052377355.1 Corynebacterium sp. AOP40-4SA-5 | reverse complement strand
GTCAGCTATGCACTCCGTATCGCGAAGAGCCCATTTACCCTGCTAGAAACATAGCTGTGCACTGATGGTGCAATTTTGCGTGGAGAGTGCAATAATATCGCGCATGGCTAAACTCCTCTACCGGATCGGACGATCCGCATACCTCCACCGGTGGCGCTTCATCGCCGTCTGGCTCCTGCTCCTCATCGGTGCGGGCACCGCCGCCGCGACCATGATGAAGCCCACCTCCATGTCCTTCACCATCCCCGGGCTCGAATCCGTCGAGACCCAGGAGGAGATGGGTGAGCTCTTCCCCGGCGACGGCGACGACATGGAGGCCCCCACCGGCACCGTCGTGGTCCGCGCCCCCGAAGGCGGCTCCCTGACCGACCCCGCCACCAAGGCCGACCTCGACGCCCTCATCGCCGACCTGCAGGGTGAGGACGCCCTGGTCGACACCGAGTCCATCGTGGACCCGGTGACCGCCGCCGCAGGCATGGAGCAGCAGCTCACCGCGGCCAAGGCCGAGCAGGGCATGCCCGAGGAGCAGATCCAGGCCGACCTGCAGGCACTCTCCCCGCTCAGCGAGGACGGCCGCACCGGCACCTTCACCGTGACCTTCCAGGGCGACACCGCCCAGGACGTCTCGAGCGAGGACATCACCGCCGTCACCGACACCCTCGACGGTGCCGTCACCGACAACCTCGACGTCTCCTACAACGGCAACGTCTTCCAGGTGCAGGAGATCGGCGGCACCGCCGAGCTCATCGGCATGGCCGTCGCCGCTCTCGTGCTGATCATCACCTTCGGCTCCTTCGTGGCCGCCGGACTGCCGCTGATCACCGCCGTCGTCGGCGTGGGCACCGGCATCATGCTGATCTACGCCGGCACCGCACTGACCGACTCGATCAACAACATGACCCCGACCCTGGCCTCCATGATCGGCCTGGCCGTGGGCATCGACTACGCCCTGTTCATCGTGTCCAGGTTCAGGAATGAACTCGTCGCCTTCTCCGGCGGCAACAACATGACACCGAAGGAACTCGCCCAGGCGATCAAGGGCACCACGCACCGGCAACGCGCGCACCTGGCCGGACTGGCCGTGGGCAAGGCCGGCTCCGCCGTCTGCTTCGCCGGACTGACCGTGATCATCGCGCTGACCGCGCTGTCGATCATCAACATCCCCTTCCTCACCGCCATGGCCCTGGCAGCGGCCCTGACCGTGTTCATCGCCGTGATCGTGGCGATCACCCTGCTGCCCGCCATCCTCGGCGCCTTCGGCACCAAGTCCTTCGCCGGACGCGCCCCGTTCGTCAAGGCGCCGGACCCCGAGGACGAGAAGCCCACCATGGGCCTGAAGTGGGTCCGCCAGATCCGCAAGCGTCCCCTGGTCTTCGCCCTGAGCTCCGTGCTGCTGCTCGTGATCCTGGCGATCCCCGCCCTGGGGCTGCAGCTCGCCATGCCCACCGACGACTCCGCCAAGCTCGGCAGCCCGCAGCGCACCGCCTCCGAGTGGGTCAACGAGGACTTCGGCCCGGGGCGTAACGCCCCCATGGTCGCCCTCGTCCAGACCGACGACCCGGAGCAGGGCATGGCCGCCTTCGGCACCGCCGTGGAGCAGATCAGCCAGGTCGACGGCGTCTCCAACGCCCAGATCGCCCAGGTCTCCGAGGACGGCACCGCCGCCCAGGTTCTGATCACCCCGACCACCGGCGCCACCGACGAGGCCACCAACGACACCCTCCAGGCCCTGCGCGACGCCGAGACCACCTTCGCCGCCGACACCGGCGCGAACTACTCGGTCACCGGCGTGACCCCGATCTTCGAGGACATCTCCGACCGACTGTCCGACGTGCTCATCCCCTACGTGGCCATCGTGGTGGTGCTCGCGTTCGTCCTGCTGGTCGTCGTGTTCCGCTCCCTGTGGGTCCCGCTGATCGCCGCACTCGGCTTCGCCCTGTCCGTGGCCGCCACCTTCGGCCTGACCGTGGGCATCTGGCAGTGGGGCTGGCTCGGCATCACCAACGACCCGCAGCCGATCATCTCCTTCCTGCCGATCATGCTCATCGGCATCGTCTTCGGACTCGCCATGGACTACCAGGTGTTCCTGGTGACCCGCATGCGCGAGGGCTACGTCCACGGCAAGACCGCCGGCAACGCGGTGGCCAACGGCTTCAAGCACGGTGCCCGCGTGGTCACCGCCGCCGCCCTGATCATGATCTCGGTGTTCGCCGCCTTCATCCTCATGGACGAGCCGTTCATCGCCGTGATGGGCTCCGCCCTGGCCATGGCCGTGCTGATCGACGCCTTCGTGGTCCGCATGACGATCGTCCCCGCCGTGCTGTTCCTGCTCGGCGACCGGGCGTGGAAGCTGCCGAAGTGGCTGGACAAGATCCTGCCCAGCGTCGACGTCGAGGGTGAGGGCCTCGTCGGCCTCGAGGCCCCGGAGGACACCGGGACCACCGGCAAGCACGAGAAGCAGCCCGCCGCCGTCGGCGCCGACACCCCGGACGGCACCCACGGCGAGCACAGCGCTCAGGACGCCGACCAGCCCGGTGAGACCGATGGCCGCTGAGGAAGCACTCTCGCTGCGGGAGCAGAAGAAGGAGGAGACCCGGCGCGCCCTCGCCCGGGCGTCCGCCGAGCTCCTGCTCGCCGAGGGCAGTGACGGCATGACCGTCGCCGCCGTCGCCGAGCGGGCCGGCGTGTCCACCCGGACATTCCACAACTACTTCCCCCGCAGGGAGGACGCCCTGCTCCTCTTCATCGAGGAGACCATCGACGAACTGCGCCAGCAGGTCGAGGACGCCCCGGCCGAGGAGCACCCCCTCGACATCCTGCGACGGCTCATCACCGACCGCATCGACGAGGACGGGACCCCGTCCGACGACCCGGGCACGCTGCTCAACCTGCGTTCCATCGGCGACCACCTGAGCTACAGCACCGGCCGCGAGGACCGGGAACGGGTTCTGCACATCGCCGACGGACTGCTGGACGCCCTGCACAAGCGGTCCGAGTCGACGATGAGCCGCCAGGCCACCGCCCTGATGCTGATCTCGTCCCTCGCGGCGGGTTCCATCGCGGTGGAGGCCAGCGCCGTGGGCGACAAGCGCGCGTGCATGGTGCTGTCACCCGGGTGGGCGTCGTCCGACCGCAACGCCTCGGAGATCATCGACGAGGAGTTCGGGCTGCTGCGCGAGGGCTTCGGCGCCTGACGCGACCTGCCGATAACTGCCAACGACGGTTTCTGTCTAACGGCCGGGACGAAGTAGCCACTTCGCCCCGGACGCCGGACGGAAACCGTCGTTGTGCGTTCGGGACGCCCCGGCCCGCTCAGAGCAGCGCCGCGACCGCCATCGACAGCAGCAGCACCGCCGTCGCGAGCATGATCAGTGAGAGGACGACTGCGCCGATGCGTCCTCCCCTGGTCGCGACGTTGAAGGTGAAGTTCGTGCCGCTGCCGGTGTCCACCATCACCCGGTCGCTGCCGGGGATCTCCACGAAGAGCAGCCAGCGTCGCCGCCGTCCGTCGGAGTGGGGATACTTCTTGGCGATGGCGTCCGACTTACGTCCGCCCACCACCAACAGCCATATGGTGGCGGCGAGGATGCCGAGCATGCCGAGGGCGTCGAGCAGCCCGGCGATGCTGCGCAGCCACGGGGCGTTCAGGCCGAGCATCAGCAGCGTCAGCGAGGTCGACAGCATCACGCAGTACCAGCCCAACAGCGGCTGCATCACGCGCAGTTCGTGCCAATGCCGTCGAGCGTCGCCGAGCGTCTTCGATCCGCCCGGCTCGAACAGGGTGCCGGAGTGCATCTGGAGGAACGCTCCGGCACCGGCCATCGCCAGCACGCACAGCAGTGGCCCGAGCAGGATGTTGACCAGCAGCGTCCCCATCGACTTCGGCGCCCAGGCGTCCGGTTCGCCGGTGAACCCCCAGTGCGTGGGCATCGGGTCCGGCAGCGAGCCGTAGGACGCGACCAGGGCCAACGCGGCCAGAACGGGCGGCACCACGGCCAGTAGATAGAGGTGGCCCGGCATCTTTACCGGCGGGTGGTCTGCTTTCCGAGGTTTTTCGTGTGATTCCGCCGACATGCTCTCAGAGAGTATCAGTCCGAATGAGCCTAACCTCCGACACGCCGTCGCGGCAGGTGTAACGTGACGTCGGTAAGCATTCTCAGGGCGGGGTGGAAGTCCCCACCGGCGGTGAAAGCCCGCGAGCGCCACCTCCACCAGGTGGGTCAAGCAGACCCGGTGTAATTCCGGGGCCGACGGTCATAGTCCGGACGGGAGAGAAAGGCTGGACACCTCATGTCCGCAGTACTGTCGTCCCTCCAGGACGGCCTCACGACATTCCTCAACGCCCAGTGGACGATCGGCGACTCCGCCGTCCTCTGGCGCGAGATCATCGGCAACGGTTTCGGCATCGCCTCCGCCATCGGCGGTATGCGGAGGGTGGTGTGGGCCTGGCCGGTGGGCATCGCGGGCAACGTCCTGCTGTTCACCGTCTTCCTCGGCGGTGTCTTCCACACCCCGCAGGACCTGGACCTCTACGGGCAGGCCGGACGCCAGGTCATGTTCCTCATCGTCAGCGTCTACGGCTGGTGGCAGTGGCAGCGCGCGAAGACCGCCGGGCTGCGCGAGCCGGCGGACACCGACCCGTCGCGCTCGATCCTCTCGGAACCGGCGGACACCTACGAGGCGGTGCAGCCGCACTGGGCGTCGAACCGGGAGCGGGTGGGCATGCTCGTGGTCGCGGTCGTGGGCACCTGCGGTTTCGCGTGGGTGTTCAGTGCACTGGGGTCCTGGGGTCCGTGGGCGGACGCCTGGATCTTCACCGGCTCGCTGCTCGCGACCTTCGGCATGGCAAGAGGCTGGACGGAGTTCTGGCTGATCTGGATCGCGGTGGACGTCGTCGGCGTGCCGTTGCTGTTCACCGCCGGCTACTACCCCAGCGCCGTGCTCTACCTGGTCTACGGCGTGTTCGTGGCCTGGGGTTTCGTGGTCTGGGTGCGGGTTCAGCGCAGGAGCGCCGAGGTCACGCCTGAGCCACTGTCCGTCTGAGCTCCCCGACCTGCTCGTCGGTGACCTCGGCGACGCTGGCCGGGGTGAAGTGGGCGTCGCGGTCCTTGTCGACCAGCACGGCGCGCACCCCCTCGGGGAAGTTCGGCTGGCGGCGCAGCAGGCGTCCCAGCGCGTACTCGGCGTCGAGCGCGCCGCGCAGCGTCGCGTCCGCCGAGTGGTTCAGCAGGACGGCCGCGGCGAACAGCGACAGCGGGTTGGCGGGCGCGAGCAGGCCGCGGACCTCCTCGGCGAAGTCGCCGGACGCCGCGGCGAGGCGCGCGTCGACCGCCGCCCAGTCGTCGCCGGCGAAGGTCTCGGCGATCCACCCGAGGTTCTCCTCCAGGCAGGACGCCTCCTCGGGGCGGTGGGTGAGCGTGAGCGCGGCGTCCAGGCCGTCCTGCAGCAGGACGTCCTGGAAGCGCTCGGCCTCACCGTCCGGCAGACGGTGGGTCGCCAGGCCGCTCCACAGCAGGTCGGCGGCGGTGATGCGGTAACCCGTGGTCGCCAGGAACAGGCCCACGGCGGTCCGGGCGTCCTCCGGGACGTTCGGCAGGTGGGTGAAGGCGTGGGAGATGCCGACGTCGGTGATGAAGCCGATCGCCATCTCCGGCATCGACGCCCACGTCCGGTCGGTGACGACACGGACGTCGGCGTGTGCGGAGACGCCGAGGCCGCCGCCCATGGTGATGCCGTCGACGAGGGCGACGGTGGGCTTCGGGAACGTCGCCAGCGCGTGGTTCATGTCGTACTCGTCGCGGAAGAGGTCGTCGCCGGCGGTGTAGTCGCCGGTGAGGTCTGACTCGCGGACGGAGCGCACGTCCCCGCCGGAGCAGTAGGCCTTCTCCCCCGCCGAGCACAGCAGCACCTGGCGGACGTCCGCGTCGTCGCTGAACCGGTCGAGCGCGGCGGCGACGGCGTTGATCATCTCGTGGTTGAGCGCGTTGAGCGCCTTCGGCCGGTCGAGGGTGACGATGCCGGTGCCGTGCAGGGACTCGACACGCACGAGAGGACTTTCGGGGTACGGGGACGAGGTAGCGGAAGCCATGTCGGCCATGGTGGCACGGAACCGCGGAAGATGCTTCGGGAAACACCGGTCACCACACAGTCATTTTGCTATCGTGACACAAAGCACACCTTCGTCCCGGATGGAGTCCGAATGACACCTTCGCCCAGCCCAGCGCCCACCCCCGCGCCCGCCACCGTGCGCATCGACCCCGCGGTCCGGTCCGTGGGGCACATGCTCCGCAACCGTATCGGGGCCACACCCGACCGTAGGGCCTACAGCTACCCCGTGTCGCACGCGGGCGGGGACGAGACCTGGGAGGCCGTCACCTGGGCCGAGCTCGGGACGCAGGCCACCGAGGTCGCCGGCGGACTGATGTCGTTGGGGATCGAGGCGGAGGACCGCGTCGCCATCGCCAGCTCAACGCGCTACGAGTGGGCGTTGGCGAACTACGGGATCATGTACGCCTCCGCGGCCACGGTGACGGTCTACCCCACCTCCATCGCCGACGACGTGGCGTACATCCTCGACGACTCCGGCTCCCGCCTGGTCTTCGCCGAGGACGCCGACCAGCTGGGCAAGCTCCTCTCCCTGCGCGAGTCGATCCCGGACGTGGGCACCGTGGTCCTGCTGGAGGGTGAGGTCCCCGCGGAACTCGCGCAGGACGCTACCGGATGGGCGGTCACGCTCGACGAGCTCCGCGCCACCGGCCGGGAGTACATGGACGCCAACCCCACCGCCGTCGACGACCGGATCGACGCCACCACCCTGGAGCACCTCTCCACCCTGATCTACACCTCCGGGACGACCGGACGGCCCAAGGGTGTGCGGCTCCCCCACCGCGTGTGGGTGTTCGAGGCGCACGCGTCCGAGCAGACCTCCAACTCCGGGCCGGAGGACCTGCTCACCATCGACGACAAGCAGTTCCTGTGGCTCCCCCTGGCCCATGTGATGGGCAAGCTGCTGCTCGTGCTGCCGTTGCAGATCGGTTTCGAGACCGCCATCGACGGGCGGATCGACAAGATCGTGGAGAACCTCGGCGTGGTGAAGCCGACGTTCATGGGCTCGGCCCCGCGCATCTTCGAGAAGGCCTACAACGGTGTGGCGACGATGATGGCCAACGAGGGCGGGGTGAAGGAGAAGCTCTTCCACTGGGCCAGCCGGGTGGGCGTGCAGGTCTTCGACGCCGACAACGGCGTCGGCTCCGCGGGCACGTGGGTCCGGCTGCAGGCGAAGATCGGCGACAAGCTGGTCATGTCGAAGATCCGGGAACGTTTCGGCAACAACGTGCACTACTTCATCTCCGGCTCGGCGGCGTTGAACACGGACGTGGCGCGTTGGTTCGGCGCGGCCGGCATGCCGATCCTCGAGGGGTACGGGCTGACCGAGTCGAGTGCGGCGTCCTGTCTGACGCGGCCGCAGACCTACCGGGCCGGCTACGTGGGCCCGCCCCTGGACGGCGTGGAGGTGCGCATCGCCGACGACGGGGAGGTGCAGCTGCGCGGGCAGGGTGTGATGGACGGCTACCACAACAACCCCGAGGCCACCGCCGAGGTGCTCGACGCCGACGGGTGGTTCTCCACGGGTGACATCGGCGAGATCGACGAGGAGGGCCGGGTCAGGATCACCGACCGCAAGAAGGAGCTGTTCAAGACCTCGAACGGCAAGTACGTGGCACCGGCCCAGATCGAGGCGAAGTTCAAGGGCCTCTGCCCGGTGGCCAGTCAGATCGTGACCGTGGGGGACGACCACAGTTTCGTCTCCGCGCTGATCACCCTGGACGACGAGGCGGTCACAGCCTGGGCCGCACGCCAGGGACTGTCGGGCAGCTACAAGGACATCGTGCGTGCCCCGGAGACCCGGGAGATGGTGCAGGGCTACGTGGACGAGCTCAACAGCCACCTCAACCGCTGGGAGCAGGTGAAGAAGTTCACGATCCTGCACCGTGACCTCGGCGTGGAGTACCAGGAGGTCACCCCGTCACTGAAGCTGCGCCGCAAGGTGATCCACGAGCACTTCGAGCGGGAGATCGAGGCGCACTACGCCTGAGGGGCTACTTGCCCTTCTTCTTGTTCTTCTTGGGCTTGCGCTCCAGCTTCGACGCCAGGTCCGGCACGTAGCGGAACTCGGTACGCGGGGGACGCTCGTAGTCGGAGGCCACCTCCGGGCGCTCGGGGATGTGCGGCGGGGTGTGCTCGACCTTCTCCCACGGCACGGAGGACAGCAGGTGGTTGATCACGTTGATGCGTGAACGCTTCTTGTCCTCGCTCTCCACCGTGTACCAGGGGGCCGTGGGAGTGTCGGTGTGGGCGAACATCTCGTCCTTCGCCCGGGAGTAGTCCTCCCACCGGGTGATGGACTGCAGGTCCATCGGGGAGAGCTTCCACTGGCGCAGCGGGTCCTCGCGGCGGGAGGTGAAGCGGGCGACCTGCTCCTCGTCGGAGACGGAGAACCAGTACTTGCGCAGCATGATGCCGTCCTCCACGAGGAGCCGCTCGAAGATGGGTGCCTGGTGCAGGAAGCGGCGGTACTCCGGGGCGGTGCAGAAGCCCATGACCCGCTCCACGCCGGCGCGGTTGTACCAGGAGCGGTCGAAGATCACGATCTCACCGGCCGAGGGCAGCTTCTCCACGTAGCGCTGGAAGTACCACTGCCCCTGTTCGCGGGACGTCGGTGCGGGCAGTGCCTCGACCCGGCAGTAGCGGGGGTTGAGGTACTGGGTGATGCGCTTGATGGCCGAGCCCTTGCCGGCGGCGTCGCGGCCCTCCATGATGACCACCACGCGGGCACCGGTCTCCCGCACCCACTGCTGCATGTCGACGAGGTCCGCCTGGAGCTTCTTGAGCTCCTTCTCGTAGGCGACCTTGTCGAGCTTCGGCGGGCGGGTCGCGGTCGGGTTTTCGGCAGGTGCGTTCCGTGACGTCATGTCTGACGAGTTTACCCCGTCACTCCACGGAGAACTCCGCCATACGGTCCCACTCCCTCTTTCCGGGGATGGAGGTATTAACGATCTGCGGGGTCTCGGACAGCACCGTGGGGAAGAGCTCGCAGGCGGCCTTGAAGTGGTCGCTTTCCACGTGGGCCCCGTCGGCCCCGTCCTCGAAGGCCTCCACCAGGAAGTACTCGGTGGGGTCGTCGGTGCCGCGGAACCAGTCGAACCACAGGTTGCCGGCCTCGGCGCGAGTGGCGTCGGTGAAGTCGGCGACGACCTCCCGGAAGTTCTCGACGTACTCGGGCAGCGGGCGGAATCGGACGTTGATGAGGATCATGACGGCGATTCTACGCGTGTCCGAACATGCAAAACCCCCGCACTGTAGGTGCGGGGGCTGGTGTCGCTAGGGAGCGACTTACGCGTCGGTGTCAGCCTCAGCGCCGGTGATGGAACCGGTGATGGTCTCCAGGGCGGAGGTGAAGAAACCGGCGATGGCGTCAACGATGGAGGAGATGATGTCGATCATGGGAAGACCCTTCGATAGAAGTATATGAGATTCTGCGGCGTTGCTCATGCCTCGCTGCTACAGGAACGATACCGATGAAAGTCCCGCTGTTGTTACATGGGGAAGACTATATACCCCCGTTTGGGGTGAAAACGATCGGCGTTCACCTTCCTGAACAGCTGGAACGATAAAAGAATCCGCGCACCAGCCCCGTTCATCAGGGGCCCGGTGCGCGGATTCGCGAAAGGCAGGCACACACGAAGATGTGCTCTCCGTGCGGGTTCATCACGTCCGCACATGTTAAACATACCTTATGTCGGGGAACGTACCTATTCCCCACACGGACATACAGAAAGCCCCCGCACCGAGGTGCGGGGGCCAACGTCGCTAGTGCGAATTACTCGCCAGCGCCAGCGATGGAGCCGGTGACGAGCTCGATGGCCTCGTTGAAGAAGTCGCCGATGGAGTTGACGATGGTGCCGATGATGTCCAGCATGATGATGCCTTTCGATAGAAGTATATGAGGTTCACAGCGAAGGATTAACCTCGCTGCATCACATAGCCTACCGACTGAGTTGTTCATGTGTTAGACAAGCCAAACTACACACCCCAAAAAGGGGGCTTGACTATCCATAGGCACTGTTCATGGCACTTAAGCAATCGGTCGCCCGGGGGACACGGGCTGCAACGGCAGGTCGCGAATGGTCGCCGTCCTGACGCTACCCGTAGGTCCAGGTCAGAATAGTGATGCAGAAATGGCTATATGCTCATACTGAATTCAGTCAGCGTCGGCCCGGATCACCCGTTGTCGACACCGACCTCCTTCTCCGGGCCCTGGTTCTCCATCGCATCGTCCAGCTGCACGCGCAACCGCTCCACGTCGTCGACGGAGAAGCGGTCCTCCCCCGCCACCGCCACCAGACCGTCCAGCACGGAGGTGCCGTAGTTGTGGCCGTGCCCGTTGGGCACGTTGCCCGCACGCGGCAGGTCCAACGTGACCTGCCAGAAGGTGACGATCGGCATCCACTGCATCGTCGGCGACCGGTCGAAGCCCGGCGGCTCCTTCAGCCAGTCCGGCTCGCGGAACAGCAGGTTCGGCGACCACCACACCACCGGGTCCGAGGGGTGCTGGACGTAGAGCACACGCGAACCGTCCCAGGACGTGCCGCCGTCCTCCGGGTCGTTGATCCACCGCTGGATCTGCTCGGAGTTCTCCGCGAACCGCACCATCATGCCGCCGGAGTACTCCGGGTCCACCTCACGGGTCCCCGGGTCACGACGCGTCACGAAGTCCCGCCACAGCTCGTTGCTGTTCGGCGGGCCCAACCACAGCACACCGTCCACCGTGGAGGCGATGTCACGCACACCGGAGAACCCGCCCTCGCCGGCCGTGGTGCCCAGGGACTCGCCGTACACGTAGAGCTTCGGACGGTTGTCCGCCGGCAGGCGCTCCCACCAGTCGGCGACCGCGTCGATCAGCTCCTTGCCGGCCTCGCGCACCCGGTTGCGGTCCGTGATGAACTGCAACGCGCTCGGCAGGTAGGAGTACTGGTCGGCGGCGATGGCGGTGTTCCCGTCGAACATCAACTCGAACGCCTGCGCGGCGGTGGGGTTCACCCACCCCGTGCCCGTCGTCGGCGCGACCATCAACGCCTCACGGTCCTGGGCGTTGGTGCGCTCCAACTCGTCGACCACGTTCAGGGCACGCGCGCGGTCGGTGTCGCCGTTGCTCAACCCGGCGTACACCCGGATCGGCTCCTCGGCGGGACGTCCCGTCAGCTCCTCGAGCTGGTCCTTGTACAGGCCCAGCGCGGTGAACCGCGTGCCGTAGGCACCGAGGTCCTCCCACTCGTTCAGCGACCCCGGCCCGCCACTGCGCTCCGGGACCGTGGGCTCCACCAGGTCCTCGCGGATCTCCTGGTCGCGCACCGAGAAGATCCGCTCGCTGACCCGCAGGATCGTGCCCGGCAGGATCTGGTCGGCCACGAACACCGTGACCACACCGACGACCGCCCACGACACCAGCAGCTTCAGGCCGTACCGGGTGTGCTGGCCGGGTACCGCGCGTGCCAGCAGCACCGTGCCGCGCACCACGATCTTGCCCACCAGGTAGAAACCCACCCACAGCAGCAGGCCGACCGGCAGCACCTTCAGGAACTCGCCGGCGGAGTATGCCTCGTCGCCCATGATGTCGGCGATCTGCTGCTGCCACTGCACCGCGAAGAGGATCCACACCAGCAGCGCGACCACGATGACCGCGATCAGCGCGACCCGCAGCCGCGGACGCCACCGCGGCGGAATCGTCCGCCCCCGGGTCACCACGGTGATCAGCGGCTCCACCAGGTCGCGGATCCACAGGACCCACACCCACTGGAGCACCACGCCGACCAGGTGGCCCGTCGCCGCCGACAGCCCGGCGGCCACGCCCTGGAACAACCAGTCACGCGTCAGCAGCGAGGGGGTCAGCGACAGCGCGAACATCAACGCACCGACCACCAGCCCCCACGTGCTGGGCTCCATCAGGCCGCGCAGGAACCCCCGGTGCTCCGGCTCGGGCTTCGCCCCGTGGTCCTGCCGGACGATCACTCCGGGGAAGTCGGGCGAGTTGTCGTCCTGAACCACCTGCACCACTCAGCCTCCACGCACGTCAACGTCATGTATGGCTAGTGAGTCTAGCAGCCGGTCTCCCTGCGCTCGGCGACCTCGAGCCAGCTCATCTCCAGTTCCTCGTGCTCGTCCCTGGCAGCGGACAGTTTCGTGTCCAGTTCCGACAGCAGCGCGGTGTCGATGTTGCCGTCCGCCGGGGCCGAGGCCTCCGCCATACGGCGGTTCAGGTCGTCCACGTTCGCCTGCACCTTGGACATCTTGCGCTCCAGCGCGCCGAGCTCCTTGGACAGCGCGCGGTCCTCCTGCGCGGACAACGCCGGCGCGGTCGGGGCTGCAGGTTCAGCCGTCTTGTCGGACGCCCCGCCGAGCGCCATGTTGCCGGTGTGCCGGTTCTCCAGGGCGGCCTGCTCGGCACGCCGGTCCAGGTACTGGGAGATCCCGCCGGGCAGGTTCGTCAGCCGCCCGTCGCCGAACAGCGCCCAGGTGGAGTCGCAGATCCGCTCCACGAGGTAGCGGTCGTGGGAGATCACGACCATGGTCCCGGCCCAGCCGTCCAGCAGACTCTCGAGTTCCTGCAGGGTGTCGATGTCCAGGTCATTGGTGGGCTCGTCGAGCAGCAGCACGTTCGGCTCCGCCATGAGCACACGGGTCAGCTGCAGTCGGCGGCGCTCGCCACCGGAGAGGTCACCGACCGGGGTGCGCTGACGCTTCGAGGAGAAGCCCAGCCGCTCGGCCATCTGCGAGGCGGTGAGCTCCTTGTCGCCGATCTGCACCCGGGAGGCCACGTCCTCCACCGCGTCGAGCAGCCGGCGGGCGGGGTCGAGGTCGTCGAGCTCCTGGCGCAACCAGCCGATCTTCACCGTGCGTCCCTCGACCCGACGCCCCGCCGCCAGCGGGTTCTCGCCGGCCAGGGTGCGCAGCAACGTGGTCTTGCCCGAGCCGTTCACACCGACCAGGCCGATGCGTTCGCCGGGGTTCAGCCGCCAGGTCAGGTCCTCGACCAGGGGTCGGCCGTCCGGGGTGGCCACGGTGGCGTCCTCGAGCTCGATGACCTTCTTGCCCAGGCGCCGGGTGGCGAAACTCATCAGCTCCACGGAGTCGCGCGGGGCGGGGACGTCCTGGATCAACGCCTCGGCCGCCTCGATGCGGTAGCGCGGCTTGGACGTGCGGGCCGGCGCGCCACGACGCAGCCACGCCAACTCCTTGCGCGCCAGGTTGGCGCGGCGCTGCTCGGCGGCGTCGGCCTGCCGGGCACGCTCGGCGCGGGCGAACGTCCAGTCGTTGTAACCACCCTCGTAGACGTCCACGACCCCGTCATGGACCTCCCAGGTGTGGTTGGCGACGGTGTCGAGGAACCAACGGTCGTGGGTGACCACGATCAGCGCGCAGCGCCGCGACAGCAGGTGCGACGCCAGCCACTGCACACCCTCGACGTCCAGGTGGTTCGTCGGCTCGTCGAGGATCAGCAGGTCCAGGTCCCTCACCAGCGCCGCGGCGAGGCCCACGCGACGGCGCTCGCCGCCGGAGAGCCC
Organism: Corynebacterium sp. AOP40-4SA-5; assembly: GCF_052377355.1. Taxonomy (NCBI): domain Bacteria; kingdom Bacillati; phylum Actinomycetota; class Actinomycetes; order Mycobacteriales; family Corynebacteriaceae; genus Corynebacterium; species Corynebacterium sp. AOP40-4SA-5. Next base: position 63,815 of record NZ_JBQSWS010000016.1, on the reverse strand, counting down.
GGCCACCGGGGTGTCCAGGCCGCCCTCCCCCAGCTCGGCGACGCCGAGGCCGTGCAGCACCTCACGCACCCGCGGGTCCGAGGCCCACTCGTAGGTCTGCAGGCCCAGCGGTTCCAGGACGGACGCGCCGACGGTGTCGCCGGCGAGGTCGACGTCCTGCGAGACGCGTGCCATGCGCAGGTCGTTGTTGCGCGACACCCGGCCGGCGTCGGCGGTGTCGTCGCCGGAGAGGACCCGCAGCAGGGTGGACTTGCCGCCACCGTTCAGGCCGACGACGCCGATACGGTCGTCGGAGTTCACGCCCAGGCTGACCTTGTCCAGCAGGGTCTTGAGACCGTAGGACTTCTCGACGTTCTCCAGGTTGATCAGGTTGACCGGTGTTGCCATGGCGGTTCGGGGGGATCCTCTCGGTGGGGGTGTTACGCCCCAGCTACGATACGCGCCCCGTGTCGGCAGGACGCCGCGGTGGTGGTCGCTACGGCACGGCCGCCGACGCCCTCCGCCGCCAGCGTAGTCGCGACGTCGACCGCGTGGCCGCGGTCGCGGCACAGCATCGCCACCGTCGGCCCGGAACCGGACACCAGGCAGGCCAACGCTCCGGCGTCGCGTCCGGCGGCCAGCGTGCCACGCAGGTCCGGGCTGAGGCTGATCGCCGGGGCCTGCAGGTCGTTGACAACCGCGGAGTCGAGGTGGCGGGCGAGCTCGTCGACGTCGCCGGTGAGGATCGCGCGCTGGGCACCCTCGGGCCCCTCGGCGCGCAGGTCGGGACGCTCGCCGCGGGCTGAGGCCGCGCGCTGCTCGTCGAGCCGGGCGAAGACGTCCGCGGTCGACAGGCCGCGCGGGTCCATCGCCAGCGCCCAGTGGTAGGTGCCGCGGGTGAGCACCGGCACCAGGACGTCCCCCCGGTTCTGGCCGAGGGCGGTGCCGCCGGTGAGGCAGAAGGGCACGTCGGCCCCGATGTCGGCGGCGAGCACGGCGAGGGTGTCGTCGTCCGGACGCGGCACGCGGTCGAAGCCGGGGCCGTGCATGATCTCGCGGGTGGCGACCATCGCCGCCGCCGCGTCCGCCGAGCCGCCGGCCATGCCGCCGGCGACGGGTACACCCTTGTCGACCAGCACGTCCAGTACGGGGAAGGACGCCGCCGGCACGCCGGCGAGCCCGTCACGGTAGTGCTCCAGGACGCTCAGGACGCCGCGCACGGCGAGGTTGTCGGCCAGCTGATCGCCCACCGGCACCTTCGTGGCGTCGCGTCCGGTGACGGTGAAGGAGCCGATGAGCTCGGCCAGGTCGTCCGGCACACCCTCGTGGACGCCCGCCACGGTGAGCGTGACGGACTCGGTGAGGTCCAGTGCCTGGAAGACGGTGCGCAGCTCGTGGTAGCCGTCGTCGCGGGCGTCACCGACGGCCAGGTGCAGGTTGACCTTGCCCTGGGCGGTGGCGGTGACGGAACGTCCGACCGTCATGAGTTCCTGCCCGCCAACGACGCCACCGCCAGGTCCACGAAGGCTGCGGAGTCCAGCTTCTCCCCACGCTCGCGCGGGTCGATGCCCGCCCGGGTCAGCACCTCCTCGGCCGCCGGGCCGGAACCGAAGTAACCGGACAGCGCCGCACGCAAGGTCTTGCGGCGCTGCAGGAAGGCGGCGTCGGTGACGGCGAAGACCTCACGGCGCAGCGCGTCCTCCCCCAGTTCCTCCAGCTGTGCCTGCCACGGGCGGTCGGAGTCGTCCCAGCGGTCGACGCGCACCAGGCCCGAGTCGATCTTGGGCGCCGGCCAGAACACGTTCTTGCCGATCGTGCCGGCCTTGCGCACCCGGCCGTGGAAACCGGCCTTCACGCTGGGAACCCCGTAGACGCGGCTACCGGGGTCCGCGGCGAGACGGTCGGCGACCTCCAGCTGCACCATCACCAGCACCCGACGGATGCTGGGGAACACCTCCAGCAGGTGCAGCAGCACCGGCACGGAGACGTTGTAGGGCAGGTTGGCGACCAGCGCGGTGGGCTCCGCGATCTCCCCGCCGGTCAGGGTGAGCGCGTCGGCGGTGAGCACCGTGAGGTCGTCGGCACGCGAGGGCGCGAACTCGCCGACGGTCTGCTCCAGCCGTCCGGCCAGGCGCTTGTCGATCTCCACGGCGGTGACCTGTCCGACGGACTCCAGCAGCGCCAGGGTCAGCGACCCGAGCCCCGGGCCCACCTCCACGACATGGTCATGCTCCCCCACCTCGGCGGCCGAGACGATCCGGCGGACCGTGTTCGGGTCGATGACGAAGTTCTGGCCCAGGCGCTTGGTCGGGGTGACGTCGAGCTCCGCCGCCAGCTCCCGGATGTCGCCGGGGCCGAGCAGTCGGACGCCCGTGCTGTTCTCATGTTCCACGGTTGACCAGGATAGCCCACGTGCCCGCCGGGAACCGGACCACCGCTGTTAGCTCAGCCCCATCTTGGAGGTGCAGGCCGGCCAGGCGCCCCAGCCCTGTGCCGCCTGGACCTTCTCGGCCACGGCGATCTGCTGCTCACGGGAGGCCATGTGCGCCTCGGGGGCGTACTCGGTGCCGCCGTAGGCTGCCCAGGTGGACGGGGTGAACTGCAGGCCGCCGGAGAAGCCGTTGCCGGTGTTGGCCGACCAGTCGCCGGTGGCCTCGCACTGCACGAGCTCGTCCCAGACCGAACCGCCGGCCACCGCGGCAGCGGAGGCGGAGGAGCCGGAGGAGGCCTTCTTGGTGCCGCGGACCACGACGCGCTCGGTCGCGGGCTCCAGCTCGGTGCGGTCGACCACGTCGCGGCCGGTCTCGTCGCCGTTGGTGGTGGTGACCTTGAAGGTGACCTTCTCCAGGCCGGTGGAGCCCTCCTCGACGACCTCCTCCTCGCCCTCGGGCTTGTCCGGGTCCTCCTTGACCGTGACCGGCGGGTCGAAGGGACGCTCCTCGGTGACCTCGTCGGTGGTCACGCGGTGGACCTCGATGTGGGTGCCGGGGGTCAGCGGGGTGTCGGCGGACGGGGTGACGACGTCGTCCTCGCCGAGCGGGGTGCCGCGCAGCTCCAGGGCCTCGCCGACGGTGGCGGCGGCCAGGGACAGTCGCGCCGGCTCCTCGCCGGGGTTGCCGTCGTTGAGGGTGAAGTCGCGCGGCGTGGTGATGTTGAGTTCCATGCCGTCGACCGGGATCTGCGTGCCGGTGCCCTCGGACAGGGCGGCGGCGTTCTCCCCGTAGCCCAGCTCGGAGAGCAGGTCGGCGACGGTCAGGGAGGTGGTGTCCACGTCCTTGAGCTGGCCGTCCACGGTCACGGCGACCTGGCGTGCCGAGCGCACGGTCACGGTGCCGTTGTCCTCGACCTTCTCGTCGAGCCCCGGGGTGATCATGTCGCGGTCGGCGACGTCGACGTCGTTGTCCTCGAGCAGGCCGCGGATGTCCCCCGACATCGCACTTGCCTGCATGATCTCACCGTTGACGTCGAGGGTGACGTCCTTGTGGTTCGTGGCGACCACGGTGCCGCCGACGACGAGGACCGCCAGCATGCCGCCGGTCGCCGCGCGCAGCGGGACCGAGCTGGTGCTGTTGATGCGGTGCAGGGTGGACTTCTTCTTGGGGGACACGCGCTCTTCTACCTCCGGTGGCGTCGACCCTGCGGATCAGGGGCGGCGGTTCAGGCCATATCGAATAACGTTGGTCACGATACGGTAACGATTGGGTCACGATCAAGAAATCGCGGCTTCTCCCCCCGTTTCTGTCACCATGATCACACCCGCATGCCACTCCCGGCCCACAGGTCACACGGGCACCACCGTCTCAGATCCCGTACAACCGCCGTGCATTCGCCGTGGCCAACTCCCCGAGTTCCGCCGCGTCCATCCCCCGGGCCTCGGCCACGCACCGCGCGGTGTAGCCCACGTACGCCGGCTCGTTGCGGCTGCCCCGGTAGGGCTCCGGCATCATGTACGGCGCATCGGTCTCCACCAGCAGACGGTCCGACGGCACCAGCGCCGCCGCCTGCCGCAGCTCCTCGTTGCGCTTGAAGGTCACGTTGCCGCAGAAGCTCAGGTAGTAACCGCGCCCGACAGCCTCACGGGCCACCTCCAGCGGCGAGGAGAAGCAGTGCAGCATCACCGGTAGCTCCGCCGGGGCGTCCGCCAGCACCCGCATCAGGTCGCCGTCGGCCTCACGGTTGTGGATCATCAGCGGCTTGCCCACCTCCGCGGCCAGGTCCATGTGCCAGCGCAACGCCTCCTCCTGGACGTCCAGGGAGGCGGTGTTCCCCGGGTCGTGGGTGATCCAGTAGGTGTCCAGGCCGGTCTCCCCCACCGCCACGCACCGCGGGTCGGCCACCAGCTCGCGCAGGCGGTCGCGGACCTCCCCGGTCAGTTCGTCGGCCTTCGTCGGGTGCACCGCGCAGGCCGCCACCACGCGCTCGTCGGCGTGGGCGGCCTGCAGCGCCAGTTCCGCCTCGGCGATCCCGTCGCCGACGGTGCACACCCCGGCCACCCCGGTCGCCGCCGCGCGGTCCATCACCGCACGCACCGCCGCGGCGTCCTGCGCACCGCAGGACGCCAGGTGCGTGTGCGCGTCGAACAGGGCCCGCAGGGCCTCCGGCGGGACGGGTGTGGGGCGGGGCTTACGTCGTGACATGCCCCCAGGCTAGCTGGCCGGCAGGGACTCCCCGAAGAAGGCCAGCTCCAGGTCCACCGTGCGTCCGAAGTACTCGCGGGCCGTCTGCGGGTCCGACTCCCCCACCCGGTCGACCTCGTCGCGCAGGAACGCCACCAGATCGTGGAAGTCGGGGTAGTCGTGCAGGCGCACCCATTCGGCGTGCACGTGGCGCTCCGGGCGACCGCCGGGTGCCAGGGCGGTGTTCTCCGGCCGCGTGGTCCAGTCCAGGTACAGCCACTCGCACACCACCAGCACGCTGACCACCGCGACATAACTGCCGGACGCCGCGGCGTCGGCGAACAGCCGGCGGAACCCCGCCGTCGCCGGACGGTCCGGCACCGCGGCCCCGCCCTCACCGTCCTGCGCGCCGAGCTCCGCCATCGCCTCGACGAAGTAGGTGTCCTCGTCGCCGGCGACCTCCCCGAGGAACTGGGCGAAGCGGCGACGGGCCGGGTAGTTGTCCGCCGTGGCCACCGCGGTGCCGAGCAACGCCATGAACCCGTCGGCGAAACGGTAGTCCTGGACCAGGTACTCCGCCATCCGCGCGTCCGGCAGCGTGCCGGCGAACAGCTCCCGGACGAAACGGTGGGTCACCGCGGCGTCCCAGGTGTCGGCGTGCTCGGCGCGGAGCCGGTCGGTGAAGCGGGTGCCGGAGGTCATGGCCTACTCCGCCGAGGCCTGGACCGAGGCCCAGGACGGGCCGGTCTCGGCGAGCTCGGGATCCAGCTTCGTGAACAGCGGCGACGGCTTCGCCAGCGGGGTGCCCGCGGTGAGCTCGGTGCGTCCCCAGTGGGCCTGCTGGTCGTCGTAGTCGCCCATGATCACCGGGTAGCTGCGGCCCTCGGCCGGCAGACCCACACCCACCGGGGTGCGCGGCGAATCGTCGGTGACCTCCACGACCTTCGGCTGTGCGGCCCACACGCCGGTACCGCCGAGGGTCTCGAAGACCTGCTGCGCGGAGAACGGAAGGTACGGGGTCAGCAGCGTGTTCGCGTCCGAGACCACCTGCAGCGCGGTGTGCAGCACGGTGGCCAGGCGCTCACGCTGGGACTCGTCCTTCGCCAGCTTCCACGGCTCCTGGGCTGCGATGTACTGGTTGCCGCGGTCCACGATGCGCATCGCCTCGGCGATGCCCGCCTTGAACCGCGAGTGCTCCAGACACTCGGCGACGGTGTCGAACGCCGAGGCGGCGTCCTCCAGCAGGTCGGTGTCCTCGGCGGAGAGCTCGCCGGCGGCGGGCACCTCGCCGAAGTTCTTGTGCGCCATCGACACCGTGCGGTTGACCAGGTTGCCCCAGCCGTTGGCCAGCTCGGTGTTGATGCGGCGCACGAACTCGTCCCAGGTGAAGTCCGTGTCCATGTTCTCCGGGCCGGCGACGGCGATGAAGTAGCGCAGCGCGTCCGGGCCGAACTCCTCCAGGAAGTCGCGCACGTAGATCACCACGCCCTTCGACGAGGAGAACTTCGAGCCGGACATCGTGAGGAACTCCGAGGAGACGACCTCGGTCGGCAGGTTGAGCTCGCCGAACTCGCCGGCCTCGCCGCCGTGGGCACCCTTGCCGGCGTAGCCGAGCAGCTCACCCGGCCAGATCTGGGAGTGGAAGGTGATGTTGTCCTTGCCCATGAAGTAGTAGGACAGGGCCTCCGGGTCCGACCACCACTCGCGCCACGCGTCCGGCTCACCGGAGCGCCAGGCCCACTCGATGGAGGCGGAGAGGTAGCCGACGACCGCGTCGAACCACACGTAGAGCTTCTTGGCGTTGTTGTCCTGCCAGCCCTCGATCGGCACCGGGACGCCCCAGTCGATGTCGCGGCTCATCGCGCGCGGACGCATGTCCTTGAGCAGGTTGAGGGAGAACTTCAGGACGTTGGGACGCCAGCCCTCACGGGTGGTCAGCCAGCCTTCGAGCGCCTCGGCGACGGCCGGGAGGTCGAGCATGAAGTGCTCGGTCTCCACGAAGTCCGGGGTCTCGCCGTTGATCTTGGAGCGCGGGTCGATGAGGTCGGCAGGGTCGAGCTGGTTGCCGCAGTTGTCGCACTGGTCGCCGCGGGCGTCCGTGGCGCCGCACAACGGGCAGGTGCCCTCGATGAACCGGTCCGGCAGGGTACGCCCGGTGGACGGGCTGATCGCCCCGGTGGTGGTCTGGCGCAGCATGTAGCCGTTGTCGTTCAGGCCACGGAAGAGTTCCTGGACCACCGCGTAGTGGTTGCGGGTGGTCGTGCGGGTGAACAGGTCGTAGGACAGGCCCAGGCCGGCGAGGTCCTCCACGATGACGCGGTTGTAGCGGTCGGCCAGCTCCTGGACGCCCACGCCCTCCTTCTCCGCCTGCACGAGCAGCGGGGTGCCGTGCTCGTCGGTCCCGGAGACCATCAGCACCTTGTTCCCCGACATTCGCTGGAAACGGGCGAAGACGTCGGAGGGGACGCCGAACCCGGCGACGTGTCCGATGTGGCGGGGTCCGTTGGCGTAGGGCCAGGCGACGGCGGTGAGGACGTGTTTCGACATGCGACCAGACTAAGCCATGGCACGACGAAGGCGCGCACCCGGGGACGGTTTCCCCTGGTGCGCGCCGGCGTGCGGAGTGCGGTCGGCGGCTACTTCGAGCCGGCCTTCTCCGCGGAGTCGCCGCGCTTGCCGCGACGCCGCTCACGGGCGGCACGTGCCTCGGCGGTCTCCTGGTGCCGGCGCTCGCGCGCCAGACGCAGGGCGAAGGCCCGCTTCTGCTTCTCGTCGAGGAACAGCGGGTCCTGCGACAGACCTTTGTAGATCGACAGGCACAGGAAGCAGATGAGGATCACGAACGGGCTGGCCGCGATGATCGTCACGGACTGCAGGCTGTTGAGGGCGTCGTCGCCACCTGACAGCAGCAGGACGACGGCGATCAGTGCGGTCAGCAGACCCCACAGCACGGTGACCTTGCGGTCGGCGACGAGCTTGCCGTTCTGGCTCATCGTGCCCATCACCGTGGAGGCGGAGTCCGCCGAGGTGATGAAGAACGTGGCGAGCAGGACCATGGCGATGATCGAGGAGACGGTGCCCAACGGCAGGTCGTGCAGCAGGTTGAACAGCATGGTCTCCGAGTTGCCGTCACCGTAGATCTCGGAACCAGCGTTCTCCTGGTGGATGGCGCTGCCACCGAAGATGGAGAACCAGACCACGGAGACCGCGGTGGGCACGAGCATCACCACGAGGATGAACTCACGCACGGTACGGCCGCGGGAGATGCGGGCGATGAAGGTACCGACGAAGGGCGACCAGGAGATCCACCACGCCCAGTAGAACAGGGTGTTGCCGGCGAGCCACTCGTCCATGCCCGGCGAGGTGTCCGCCGTGCGGGCGGCCATGCCGAAGAACTCCTGCAGGTAGTTGCCGAAGGCGGTGGGGATCGTGTTGGCGATGACCACGGTCGGGCCCACGATCAGGACGAAGAACGCCAGGATCGCGGCCATGACCATGTTGAAGTTCGAGACGTACTGGATGCCCTTGCCGACACCCGAGTAGGCCGAGATCAGGTAGCAGATGCCGAGCACACCGATGATCAGCAGCAGCCAGCCGGTGCCCGGGTCGTCCACGATGTCGGTGGCGTTCAGGCCGGAGGCGATCTGCAGCGCACCGAGGCCCAGGGAGGCGGCGGTACCGAAGACGGTGGCGAAGATCGACAGCACGTCGATCAGCTTGCCCAGCCAGCCCTCGGCACGGCGCACGCCGATCAGCGGGATGAACGCCGAGCTGAGCAGCTGCTTACGGCCCAGGCGGAAGGTGCCGTACGCGATGGCCAGGCCGACGATCGCGTAGATCGCCCACGGGTGCAGCGTCCAGTGGAACAACGTGGTGGAGAAGGCCACCGGGTTGCTCTCGGTCGCCTCCCCGGGCACACCGTTGCGGTAGAAGTTCATCGGCTCGGCCACACCGTAGAACATCAGGCCGATGCCCATGCCGGCGGCGAACATCATCGCGATCCAGCTGGCCGCGTTGAACTCGGGCCGCTCGTCGTCCTGGCCCAGCCGGATGTTGCCGAACTTGCTCAGGGCCACGTACAGGATGAAGAACACGAACACCGAGCCGGCGATGATGTACACCCAGCCGAAGTCGGTGACGATGAAGTCCAGCGCCGCGTCGGCGAAGGAGGAGAAGCTGTCCGGGGCGACCAGACCCCAGACCACGACCGCGAGCACGATCACCGCGGCGAAACCGGTGACGGTCTTGTCGACCTTCGCGTTCTCGTCCTCGGCAGGGGGCGGCAGCATGTCCTCGGTGGCGACAGGAGAGATCTTCTCCATGTTGAGACCGGGATCCGTGAACGGGGCACCGTCAGCGTCGGTGCCCGGGGGGCCGATATCGTCTGATTGTGGGTTCTCTTCTGAAACGGACATGCAGACCACTCTGCCATACTCCCCGGACACGGGGCCCGGTCACCCCGGAGGGTGTGTCCGCCCGGTCACACCTGGCGCGCCGCCAGGACCGCCTCGTAGAGCTCCCGACGCGACACCCCGTGCGCTGCGGAGACCTCGCGGCTGGCGTCCTTGAGACGCAGCCCCTGGGCCACCTTCTCCTCGACCTCGTCGACCAGGTCCTCCGGGGACTTGTCGGTGCCGCCGGCCGACGCGGAGATCACCACCGTGATCTCGCCCTTCACCCCGTCCGACGCCCACTGCGCCAGCTCACCCAACGGCCCGCGGACGACCTCCTCGAAGGTCTTCGTGAGCTCGCGGCACACCGCGGCCTCCCGGTCCGCCCCGCAGACCTCCGCCGCGGTGGCCAGCGTGGCCGCCAGACGGTGCGGTGACTCGAAGAAACTCACCGCCCGGGTCGAGTCGCGCACCGACTCCAGCCACTGGCGCCGCGCACCGTCCTTACGAGGGGCGAAACCGTCGAAGGCGAAGTGCCCCACACCCACCCCGGACAGGGCCAACGCGGTCGGCACCGCCGAGGGGCCGGGCAGGCACGTGACCGGCACCCCGGCGTCCTGCGCCGCCTGGACCAGCGGGAACCCCGGGTCGGAGACCGAGGGCATGCCCGCGTCCGTGACCACCAGGACCCGCGCCCCCGCGGCGGCACGCTCCACCAGTCCGGCGGCCCGGTCGGCCTCGTTGTGGTCGAAGTTGGAGACCACCTGACCGGTGATCTCCACGCCCAGGGCGTCCGCCAGTGCGCGGGTCCGCCGGGTGTCCTCGGCGGCGACCACGTCGGCGCTGCCCAGGGCGTCGATCAACCGGATGGACGCGTCCAACGGGTCGCCCAGCGGCGTCGCCGCCAGGATCACCCCACCGCCGGCGAGGGGACGCCGCCCGGCGGCGCGCTGCAGCACGGTGGTCACGGTGGTCACGGTGGTCACGGTCCGGGGGTCCGGGGTGTTCTCCTGCATGGTCACCAGAGCCTACCCGCCGGGGGCGGAACCCCGGGCCGCGACGTATAGGATTGCCCACTGTGACGCAGACTCCAGCCACCACCGCCACCGCCGCCGCACCGCGGCAGCGTCCCCAGCGGGGTCCCCGGCGCTGGTGGACGATCCTGGCGACCCTGGGCGTGCTGGGCCTGCTCAGCCGACTGCCGTGGCTGTCGCACCCCACCGACGACGGCACCCCCGTCTTCGACGAGAAGCACTACGTGCCGCAGTCGTGGCAGATCGTGCGCGGCGGCATCGAGGACAACCCCGGCTACGGGCTGATCGTGCACCCGCCCCTGGCCAAGCACCTCGAGGCACTCGGCATGGCCGTGTTCGGCAACAACCCGTGGGGCTGGCGCATCGTGGTGGCACTGCTGGCGGTCGGCGTGATCCTGCTGATCGCCGCCACCGCCCGCCGCCTCAGCGGCTCCGACTGGGTCGGCCTGTCCGCCGGCGTCCTGGCCCTGTGCGACGGCATCCTCTTCGTGACCGGACGTTCGGCGATGCTCGACCACTTCCAGGTGTTCTTCGTCGTCCTCGCCGTGTACCTGCTGCTGCGCGACCACGGCGAGATGGAGCGGCGCTTCCGCCGCGTCCTGGCCGAAGGACGCATCGGCGACCGTCCACTGGGCCCGCGCCTGGGCTTCCGCTGGTGGCGCTTCGCCGCCGGCGTCGCCCTGGGTTGCGCCCTGGCGGTGAAGTGGTCGGGGCTGTACTACATGGCCTTCTTCGGGGTCACCGTGGTGGCGTTGGACTGGTGGCGTCGCCGTCGCTTCGGCGTGGAACGTCCCTTCCTCGGCACCGTGGGCCGCGACTGCCTGCCCGGCTTCGCCTCGATCGTGCTCGCACCGCTGGTCGTGTACCTGCTGTCCTGGCGGTCCTGGTTCGCCTCGGAGACCGGGGTCTTCCGCCACGAGGCCGAGGCCGGCAACGACCAGATCGCGTCCTGGGGACTGGACTTCCTGCCGGACACCTGGCTGAACTTCATCTACTACCACGTGTCCGTGCTGGGCTTCCACTCCGAACTGACCAACTCCAACGGCCACCACCACCCGTGGGAGTCCAAGCCGTGGGACTGGCTGGCGACCACCCGCGCCCTGCTCTACCACTCCTCCACCACCGCCGACGGGCACCGCGAGACCGTGCTGCTGATCGGTACGCCGGCGATGTGGTGGCTCTCCGTACCGGTGCTGCTGTGGGGCCTGTGGCGCCTGATCGGACGCCGCGACATGCGCTGGCTGGTGCCGGTCGTCGGCTACGCCGCCGGTTTCCTGCCGTGGCTGCTCAACGTGGACCGGCAGATGTACCTGTTCTACGCCACGAACCTGGCGCCCTTCCTCATCATCGGGCTGGCCCTGTGCCTGGGCCAGGTCTCCGGATGGTCGCTGCGAAAGACGGCGCGGGACGTGCCGGACGCCGCGGCGTCCGGCCAGGTGGGCGTCGTCGGCGAGCTGCGCGTCCTCGTCCTGGAGCGCACGGGCATGCTCGTCGCCGTGGCCTACCTGGTGCTGGTGGTGTGGATGTTCCTGTTCTTCCTGCCCATCTTCACCGGCATGCCGATCACCGACGAACAGTGGCAGCTACGGATGTGGCTGCCCGGCTGGACCTGAGTCGCCGGGGTCTCCCGGTCGCCAGCTGGAGTTCGCCTGCACGTCGTCCGGGCTGTAGCTGACCGGACGGGCCGACAGCCCGCGCAGGGACTGCCGCAGCGGGGCCACGGCGTGGTTGCGCGACAACCACACCCCGATCAACGCCGCACACGCCGCCAGGTGCAGCAGCAGGCCGGCGACCATCGTCACGTCCACCGCACCGTCCAGCAGCCCCAGCACCACGTCGCGGGTGGCGAACCCCGCTCCGAACCCCCACAACGCCAGGAACACCGGCAGCAGGCCCGGCGCCGAGCGCGGCCGCGCCGCGCCCCACAGCAACCCGGCGGCGAGTGCGAGGCGCACCGCCGCAGCGTCCACCGACAACGAGGCCACGTCCGGGTCGCCGGCGTTGCCCACCGCCCCACCCGGACCGTCCGCCGCCCCGGCACCGGTGCCCGCGGCACCGGTGAGCAGCAGCACCGACCAGGCGATGTAGCACAGCGCCACGGCCACCATCGCCAGTCGGCTGAGCACCAACGGCAGTGAGCGGTTGCGCAGCCGGTGCGACAGCTGCGGCGTCTCGTCGGCCAGGCGCACCATCGACGCCGCCAGCTCGCTCGCCTCCCCCGGGGCGTCCTGCGCGGGGCCCGTCGAGGACGCCAGCGACATACGCAGCCGACGGTTCAGGTCACTCGCCGCGGCGAACCACTCACTGCAGTCCGTACAGGCGGAGAGGTGCGTCTCGATCATGTCGTCGTCCACGCCGGACGGCGCGTCCTCCCCGTCGAGTTCGGCGGACAGGGCCGCGCGCACCGCGGCGTGGACGTCGTAGGGATCCTCCACCGACGTCACCCGAACCGCGAGAGCGCCTTGTCGAGGCTCGCCCGCCCGGCACCGAAGACGATGAGCATTACGCACGCGGCGAAGAGCACGATGACGAACTCCCCGCCACCGTCGGCGACGAACAGTCCGTTGCCCAGGTGCACAAAGTAGAACGCCGCGACCATGTCCAGGGCCAGCACGCCGGCTGCCGCCGGGGTCAGGAAGCCCAGCAACACGAGCGCGCCGCCAAGCATCTCCACCACCGACACCACCCACACCGACAACGTGGGCTGCGGGATGTGCATCGACGCCCACTGCTGGGCCGTCTGGTCCACCCCCACCTGGAAGACCTTGTCCCACCCGTGGGCGATGAAGACGACCCCGAGGGCGACACGCAGGACGAGGAGGGCCGCATCGCGGAAGGCAGGATTGTTCATGATGACGTCATCTTAACTCCCCCGGTGCCGCTACACCGCACGGATGTGGGGACCCCGCTCGTCGTAGTAGTCGTCGTACTCCTCGTACCCGTCGTAGCCGTCGTACTCGTCGCACTCCGCGTAGGCGGTGTAGTCGAGGTCGGCGAACTCAGGGTCGGCGTCGTCGCTCTCCAGCACCACCGCACCGGGACGCAGCAGCCGGTCGGGGACGCCGAGCTCACGGTCGTCGGTGTTGCGCACACCCAGGCGGGCACGACGCATCCGGGCGATCCGGCGACGACGCAGCTTCGCCTCCTCCACCACCTGACGACGCAGGTAGTACAGGTACACGCCCGACATGGCGACAGTGGCCACCACGGCCACCCACACCGCGCCGCCGAGGACGACCGCGGCCACGACCGAGACCACGCACAATGCCGCGAGCACGCACAGCACACGCTTCCGGCGGGTCTGACGGGCCTCCACCAGACGCTGCGAGGTCTCCGGGTCGTAGAAGCCACGACCACGGCGGGCCGCCGCGTAGTCCAGCTCCTCCGCCGTGAGCTCACCGTCACCGTAGGCGTCGTCGAGGACATCGGCGTCCCCGGCGTCAGCGGCGTCGGCGGGGTAACCCTCGTCGTCGACCGGGTGCTCGCCGGTGCCCACCGACACGTCGATGTCGCCGCCACGCAGGTACGCCGCCGGGATGCTGGTGAAGCGACCCGCGGTGGACTCGGCGTCCGGGTCGGTGAGCTGCTCGTCGGCCGGCTCATCCAGTGCCTCGAGGGTCTCGACCGGCTCCACGGCCTCAGCCTCGACGAACTCGGCGTCCCCGGCGTCTTCGGCCTCGTCGGCAACCACCTCGACGCTGTAGGCGTCGTCGTCCTCCGCGACGGCGTCCGGCGTCTCGTCGTCCGGCGCGACCGGGGCGAACTCGCCGGTGTCCTCCTCGTCGAGCGGACGGTAGCCGACGACCTCACCCTCGATGATCCCCGGCACGTCACGCCCGGTGTCGTCGATGATCACCCTCTCCGGCTCCGCCTCGACCAGCTCGATGTCCTCGTCGACATCGGCGTGGTACAGCGACTCCGCAGGCAACGGGCGCTTCCGCGGCCTGGAGATCTCCGAACCGCCCTCATGCAGCACACGCGTCTCCGACAGGGCCGTGGAGGTACGGCGCACCGGGGACTGGTTACGCAGGAACAGGGGCGCGAGCAGAAGAAGCCAGACGACCGCGATCAGGATCAGAGAGCTGAGGGAGCCGAACACTAGCGGCCTTTCCTTTCACCGACGACAGGGTCTACACGGGGGTCTACACGAAGATCTACGAGCAGGGAATAGATACTGACCCGACGATACGTGCCACCGCCCCCGCGGGGACGCAGGCGCGCCGCACCGTGTCGGTTCAGGTCGGTTCCGTTACAGCCCGCGCCGTTCCTCCGCCGTCAACCCCACCAGCAGGTGGTCCTGCCACTGACCGTTGATGTGCAGGTTGCGCCGCAGCAGCCCCTCCTGCCGGAAACCCACCTTCTCCAGCACGCGGCGGGACGAGACGTTCGACTCCAGCACGGTCGCCTCCACCCGGTGCATGCCCACCTGCGTCACCGCGTGTTCCACGCCGAGCCGCACCGCGGCCGTCGCGACGCCGGAGCCACTGAACCCGGAGTACACCCAGTAGCCGATCCAGCAGCTGCAGACCACACCGTGCTGCACGTTGCCCAGGGTCAACTGGCCGGCGAACGCACCGTCGACCTCGATGGCGAAGGGCAGCAGGTGCCCCTCCACCGCCAGGGACGTCAGGCCCGCGTAGTTGCGCCGCCACACCGCGCGGGTGTGGGACTCCCACCACGGCCCCGGCACCGTGGGCTCGACCGGGCGCAGCAGATGCTCGTCGGCGTTGCGGAACTCCGCCCAGTGCCGCCCGTCGCGCCTGGACAACGGCCGCAGGCGCACCTGCCCCAGTGCGGTGGGCAGGGAGGGGGTCGTGGCGGGCCAGCCCGGGTGCCGGACCGACCGGCCGGTGAGGAACACGGGTGTCCTCACACCCTGTTCGTCAGGAACATCACGTCGACGACCTCGCCGGGCTCGACGCGCGTGCGGTCACCGGGCACCACGATCAGGCAGTTCGACTGGCCGTGGCTGCCGAGCAGGTGCGTGGGCTCCCCGCCGGCGGTGGCACCCAACGGGTCCACGAGGAACTCGCGGGTCTCCCGGTCGCGCATCAGCTGGGCGCGGATGAAACCCCGACGGTGCGGGGCGGACTCCAGCCCGGCGATGGTGCGCGCCTTGACCACCCGACGCATCGACTGCCGCTGACCACGCAGGATCTGCACCAGCGGACGCACCATCACCTCGAACGCCACCAGCGCGGCACTCGGGTTCGACGGCAGCAGGAACGTGGGCACCCGGTCTGCGCCAAGGATGCCGAAGCCCTGCACCGAACCCGGGTGCATCGCCACGCGTGAGACGTCCAGCTCACCCATGCCCGACAGGATCTCGCGCAACCGGTCACTGGACGCACCGCCCACTCCCCCGGAGATCACCAGGATCTCCGAACGGATCAGCTGGCCCTCGATGATGTCGCGCAGCCGACGGTCCTCACCGCCGACGATGCCGAGCCGGTTGACGTCCGCCCCGGCCTCGCGTCCGGCCGAGGCCAGCGCATAGGAGTTCACGTCGTGGACCTGTCCCAGCCCCGGCTCACGGTCGATGTCGACCAGTTCCGGACCGAAGGTCAGCACCGCCATCCGCGGCCGCGGGTAGACCAGCACCTTGGAACGTCCGACCGCGGCCAGCAGGCCCACCTGTGCGGCGCCGATGACCGAACCCTGCTCCACGACCACGTCGCCGGGCTGCACGTCGGACCCCGCGCGGTGGATGAACTGGCCGCCGGCCACCGGACGCAGGGCCTCGGTGCGACGCCCGTCGTCCTCCGCCCAGTCCAGCGGGACCACCGCGTCGGCGAGGGTGGGGATCGGCGCGCCGGCCTGCACCCGCACCGCCTGGCGCGGCTGCAGACGTACCGGACGGTGCGAGCCCGCACCGACGTCGCCGACCACGGGCAGCCGGGCGGACGGCACGTCCGGGTCCACGCTGCCGGCGTGGCGGACGTCCACGGAACGCACCGCGTAGCCGTCCACGGCGGCCTGGTCGAAGCCGGGGACGGAGACCTCCGCCTCGACCTGTTCGGCGCACCGCAGACCCAGTGCCTCTGAAATCGCGGTGCGCACCGGTTCCGGTGTTACTGCCGCGGCGCTGACCGTGGCCAGCTGCTCCTCAACAGTTCTCACGTGGGCCGTCCTCACGGTGTCTCGGTAGGGGAAGTCGGGGTGTACGTGCAGGTTCTACTCGTGCAGACTCTACCGCCTCGACACCCCACAACAGCAGAAGGTGGCGCCCATGTCGGGCACCACCGTCGAGAAGTCCTGCCAGGGTCACTTGTCGAGTCGCTGCTCCAGCCACTTCTCCAGCGACGGTCCGTAGGACGGGTCGTCCAGCGCGAAGTCCACGCAGGCGCGGATGAAACCACCCGGGTTGCCCAGGTCATGGCGGTTGCCGCGGTGCACGTAGACGTGGACCGGGTGGCCCTCCTCGATCAGCTTCGCGATCGCGTCGGTCACTTGGATCTCCCCGCCCTTGCCCGGCTCGGTGCGGCGCAGCGCGTCGAAGATCGAGCGGTCGAGCAGGTAGCGGCCGGTGGCGACGATGTTGGACGGCGCGTCCGCCGCGTCCGGCTTCTCGACCATGCCGGTCACCCGGCGGACCTGGTCGCCGAGCTCGTCGTCCGGCTCGGCGACCTCGAAGACGCCGTAGTTCGAGACCTCGTCCTCCGGCACCTCGAACCCGCACAGCACGGTGCCGCCGAGGCGCTTACGCACCTCGATCATCTCGTTCATCACGCCGAACGGCAGCACGAGGTCGTCCGGGAGCAGAACGGCGAAGGCGTCCTCGTCCTCGTCGAGGGCGTCCTCGGCGCAGCCGATGGCGTGGCCGAGGCCCAGCGGGCGGTCCTGGTTCACCGACACCGCGGTGATCATCTCGTTGACGGCGCGGACCTTGTTGAGCTGGTCGGTCTTGCCGCGGGACTCGAGGGTGTCCTCCAGGAGCTCGTCGCGGTCGAAGAAGGCCATGATCCCCTGCTTGCGGGGTGAGGTGACCACCGCGAGACGGGACGCGCCGGCCTCGGAGGCCTCCTTGGCGATCAGTTCAATTCCGGGGGTGTCGACGACAGGGAGGAGTTCTTTGGGAACTGTCTTGGTGGCAGGCAGGAAACGGGTGCCCAGGCCTGCGGCAGGTACCACGACAGTTCGGATCCCACCGGTGGGAACGCCGTCGGCGACGACGTCTGGAGAGCCGGAGGGAGCAGTTGAGTTGGTAGTTGCCATGACACGAATCCTACAGGCGTCACCCCCAGTTGGCCGGGCGAGAACACACCGTGGCCCGAAAAACGGGCACGCCGGCCTCACCGCCACCACCCCCGGAGGTATTACCATCAGGGCCTATGGGTGACGACGCCGTGACAAACACCACCGCAACCGCGAAGCGTGCGGTGCGTGCCCGCGTCCGCGCGGCACGCGGCGCGGTCCCCGAGGAGGAACGCAGCCGCCGCGACGCCGCCATCGCGGCGAACCTCCTGGCGCTGCTGCAGGACGCCGCCCGCGCGTCCTGCCCCGGGGCCGTGGCCGCCTTCGCCGGACTGCCGGGCGAACCCGGCGGGGCGGCACTCCCGGACGTCCTGCGTGACGCCGGCCACGAGGTCTGGCTGCCGGTGGTCGCCGGCCCCGCACGTCCGCTGACCTGGTTGCCCTACCAGGGCGAACACTCCACGCGCACCGGTGCGTTCGGGATCACAGAACCTGAGGAAACACCGGAGGTTCCGGCACCGATATCCACCCTGGAACTGACAACCAGGTTAGACGCCCTGGTCATCCCCGCACTCGCCGTCGACCGTGACGGCACACGTCTGGGGCAGGGCGGCGGATTCTACGACCGCACGCTCGTCGACGTCACCGGCGCCGCGAAAACTGGCAGAATTGTGGCAGTCGTGGACCACGAGGAATTCGGGGTCGACGTCCCCCGCACCCAGCTGGACATCTCGGTCGAGTGCGTCGTGACCGACTCGGGCAGCTTCCCGACCACCACGGCCAGCCGGGACCACCGGTAGACCGACCAACATCACCCGGTTCAACCAGCACAAGGAGAGCATCATGCTCAAGGGTTTCAAAGACTTCATCACCCGCGGAAACGTGATGGAACTCGCCATCGCCGTGATCATCGGTGCGGCGTTCACCGCCATCGTCACCGCCATCTCGGACTCCCTGATCCAGCCGTTAATCAACTGCTTCGGCGGCACGGAGGTCGACGGGCTGAAGTTCCAGCTGCGCTCCGGCATGGAGAGCACCCAGATCGACCTGGGTGCGATCATCACCGCGGCGATCAACTTCCTGATCATCGCCGGCGTGGTCTACTTCCTGCTCGTCGCCCCGATGAACAAGCTCAACGAACTCAACGCCCGGCGTAAGGGCATCGACCCGGAGGAGACCGTGGCCTCCGAGGTGGACCTGCTGGTCGAGATCCGTGACCTCCTGGCGAACCAGAGCGGCCTCACCTCCGCGTCCAACGGGCTCGCCGGCGAGATCCCCGACACCACCGGCACCACCGGCACCGCTGACTCCACCGGCAGCTCGACCGAGACCGGCGGACGGCACTCGGCACGCTGACCCCCTTTCGCGTCACCAGTGGGGAGGGCGCTGACCCTCCCAGAAATCCTCCCCGAATCCCCCGTCATCGGCCGGACGCTGTGCGTCCGGCCTTTCCCTGCTTCCCTGGCTGCCCAGGTTGATGTCCAGATCGAGGTCCGGGGCATGCCCCTTGCCCAGCACGCCCGTCCTACGACGGCGTCTCATGCCCTGCTGAGGTCCGCGATGACGTGGCGCACCAGAGGGCACAGCGTGGCCATTCCGTCGCGGATCGCACCGCGCGTGGCGGCGAGGTTCACCACCACGGTGGACCCGGACACCCCCGCCACACCACGCGACAGCCCGCCGTCGACGGCGTTGCAGGCCAGCGCGGACGACCGCAGTGCCTGGGAGAGACCCGGGATCCGCTTGTCCAGGACCGCCTTGGTGGCCTCCGGTGCCTTGTCCCTGGGGCTGACGCCGGTGCCGCCGACGGTGATGACCAGGTCCGCGCCGCCGACGACGGCGGTCTCCAGTGCCTGGCGGACCGCGGACTTGCCGGACTCGACGGTGAGCACCGCGTCCACCATGTAGTCCTCCTCGGCGAGGAGTTCCGCCACGAGCTCACCGGACTGGTCTGCGTCGTCCGGATGGTCGGTGACGATCACCACGAGGGCGTGCAGCAGGGAATGGCGCGGGTTGTTCGACTCCCGGCCGTTCTCCTGGATGTCCATGGAGCGGAAGACCTCGTCCCCCGGCTCGGTGATCTCGGCGTCGAGGCGTTCGATCGACTCCTGCTCCACGCGGGCGAAGTCCTCGATGCCCGGCACGGTGATCACACCGGCCGAGTCTTCGGTCTCGTCGGTGTCGACATAGTGTTCTTGGGACATGATGGTGAGCTCCTCAGGTACTTCTCAGCCCGTCGCGGTGTGCGGGGTCCCGTCAACGGTATCCGGAGAACGGCCCGCTGTATAGGTCTAGGGGGTTGAATGGTCGCGGACTAGTCGTCCTCGGACGCCGACAGCGTCACACCGATCTCCCGTTCATTGCCACCGTTACCGTCGGTGACGGTCAGCGTGACCTCGTCTCCGACGTTGTGGGACCGGATGGCGGCGATGAGGCTCACGCCGCTGTCCACGATCCGGTCGTCGACCTTGGTCACGATGTCGCCGTCGCGGATCCCGGCGTCTGCCGCCGGACCGCCGCCGACGACCTTGACGATCTCGGCCCCGTTGGAGGAGGTCTCGGTGCCGGTGTTGACCGTCGCCCCGATGACCGGGTGGGTGGCCGAACCGTTGTCGATGAGCTGCTGGGCGGTGTCCTCCGCCTGGTTGGAGGGGATGGCGAAGCCCAGGCCGATCGACCCGGACTCCCCGCCCATCTCGCCGCCGAGGGTGGCGATCACCGAGGGGATGCCGACGAGCTCACCCTGGAGGTTGACCAGGGCACCGCCGGAGTTGCCCGGGTTGATGGCGGCGTCGGTCTGGATGGCGTCGATCAGCGACGCCTCGCCGCCGTCCTCACCGCCGGCCTGCACGGGACGGTTCATCGCCGATACGATGCCGGTGGTCACGGTCGAGGACAGGCCGAGCGGCGAGCCCACGGCTACCACGGTCTCGCCGACCTGGAGGGAGTCGGAGTCGCCGATGGCGATGGGCTGCAGGTCGTCGGCGCCGTTGGCCTTGACCACGGCGAGGTCGGTCTGGGGGTCGGTGGCGACGACGTCGGCCTGCAGCTGGCGCCCGTCGTTGGTGGTGACGGTCATCTCGCCCTCGTCGGAGCCGGAGACGACGTGGTTGTTGGTGAGGATGAGCCCGTCGGAGCTAATGATCGAACCGGAACCCTCAGCACCACCCTGCTGGGTGGTGACCTGGATGGAAACGACACTGGGGAGCACGTTCGAGGCGACGTCCTCCACCGTTCCCGGGTCGGGGTCGGAGGTGTTCTCCCTCTCACCGCTGCCCGAGCTGTTCAGGGAGGACGTGACGCCGGAGCTGCTGTCGCCGTTCTGGACGATGCCGGCGGTGACGGCCGCCGAAGCGACACCGACCGCGAGCACCAGGGCGGCGACCACCGGGGTGGAGAACCTGCGGGGAGAGTCCTTCGTCGCCGCAGGCGCGCCGCCCGTGGGAAGTTCGGGCCCTGCCACGGGGTAGCCGGGCATCCCCTCGTTGCTGGGGTACTGGCTGGACAGCGCCTCCCAGTGTCGCTGCTGTGCGCCGGGGTCGGAGAAGCCGGACTGCCCGTCGGGCGCGCCCTGCCGGTAGTCCGGTGAGGTCCTCCCCCAGGCGTCGGTCCCCGCCTCGTGTGATCCGCCTACGCCGGCGGGGCCGCCTGCGCCGTTGTAGTCGTTGCCGTTCCGATCTTCCCCGGACATCTGACTCTCCTTCGCCGGCGTGTCCCGTCGGCTGACTCAACTATGTTCTGACGTAACTAATTATGGCTGACCCAGATTGACGTCCCGTCCGCGCCGCCTGACAGTGTGATCGGAACGTGTGCGCGCCACACACGGCAAGCGTGGGGCGCGCACTCAGCATTCTGCCAGCAGGAGGGTTTACGGCGCGTCGTCGCGCAGCACGTAGCCCACGCCGCGCACGGTGTGGATGACCCTGGACTCCCCACCGTCCTCCGTCTTACGACGCAGGTAGCCGATGTAGACCTCCAGGGCGTTACCGGACGTCGGGAAGTCGTAGCCCCAGACCTCCTCGAGGATCTTCGTGCGGCTGAGCACCTTGCGCTGGTTGCGCATCAGCAGCTGCAGCAGGGCGAACTCGGTACGGGTCAGGCTGATCTTCCGGTCACCGCGGCTGACCTCACGGGTCTCCGGGTTCAGCGACAGGTCCTCGAAGGCGAGGGGCTTGACCTCGACGCTCTTGGCGACGGCGGTACGCACGGACCGACGGTGCAGGGAGCGCACCCGGGCGAGCACCTCCTCGAGGGCGTACGGCTTCGACATGAAGTCGTCCGCCCCGGCGTCGAGGCCCGTCACACGGTCGGAGACATCGGTACTTTCGGAGAGCATGAGTATAAGGACGTCGTTTCCGGCACTTCGGAGGTCGCGGCACACTGTGAGGCCGTCGACCCCCTCGAGCTCGACGTCGAGGATCACCAGGTCCGGTGACTCCTGACGAATCTGACGGAGGGCGTCGTCACCGTCTCCCGCCGAAGCTACGTCGTAGCCGTTGAACGTGAGAGAGCGACGTAGAGAGTCCCTTACCGTCTGATCGTCGTCGACAACAAGAATCTTCATCCCGCCATTCTGCACCAGGACCACGCGGAAACGACACCGCTATGCCGAAACCACAGTCAACTGACAGGGAACCGTCAACCGACTCGAACTAGCATGCGCGGCGAACAGCACGGACGCGGGAACATTGCCAGGATGCAACGTAAGAGGCTCCCGCGGGGGCGGTACGGCAGAAGACGCGAGGACGCCCCCGCCGACAGTGTCGGCGGGGGCGTCCGGGTAGTGCGCGAACGTGGTCGCGAACTAGTCGAGATCGACCAGACCCAGCTTCGCGGCCTTCATCAGGCGACGAGGGATCTGGACCTCACTGCCGTCGATCTTCGCGGTCTGGAGTGCGACGTTGTCGGACTTCCAGTTCGAACGGCGGTGGTGGGTGTTGGCGCGGGAAAGACGGCGCTTCGGAACTGCCATTTCTTAGCCCTCCTCGTTCTTCTTGGTACGGCGAACACGGTTGCCGTAGCGACGCTGGAACTTCTCGACGCGACCGGCGGTGTCCATGACACGCTGTGCACCCGTCCAGAAGGGGTGGGACTCGCTGGTGACGTCAACGACGATCAGCGGGTACTCGTTGCCGTCCTCCCACTCCACGGAGCGGTCGGAGGTGGCGGTGGAACGCGTCAGGAACTGGTGGCCAGTGCTGGCGTCCTTGAAGACCACCGGGTGGTAGTCGGGGTGGATATCGTTCTTCATTCTCAATCCCTCAGGGTTGTGCGCCAGGTCGGTCCCTCGCCCCGGACACCGGAGTCGGTGCCCGGCACGGCAGGTCGTGCCTGGGTCGGGTTTGGAGTGTGGGCGCGTCCGTGCAGAAATGACGACATGCAGGGCGCAACACGATCTGTCATCCTATCCCCTGCACACCCGTGGTGGAAAATCGCCGGCCGGCCCGGACCTCTCCCCCACAACGATTATGCCTGCACGCCACCATGGGGTAGTGTCGTGCAACGCTGTTGTCTTAGTAAACGTCATCGCACGCGCGATCGGCCCCAGACAGTGCCCCGGCCCCACATCCCGTCTAGATGTGGGTTTTCGCAGTGGTGTCCTCCACTGTCGGCGCGGCACGAGGGACCGCTTACGCGGGCGGAAGGAGAAAGATACCCATGTCGGCACATTGCCAGGTCACGGGTCGGAAGCCGAGTTTCGGCAAAACCGTCTCGCACTCGCACCGCCGCACGAACCGCCGCTGGAACCCGAATATCCAGCGCCGTTCGTTCTACCTGCCCTCCGAGGGTCGTTCCATCACGCTGAACGTCTCCACCAAGGGCCTGAAGACCATCGACAAGAACGGCATTGAAGCCGTCGTCGCCAAGATCCGCGCACGTGGGGAGAAGATCTGATGGCACGTAACGATATCCGCCCCATCATCAAGCTGAAGTCCACCGCGGGCACCGGTTACACCTACGTGACCCGCAAGAACAAGCGGAACAACCCGGACCGGATCACGCTCAAGAAGTTTGATCCGATCGTCCGGAAGCACGTCGAGTTCCGCGAGGAGCGTTAATCTATGGCTAAGAAGTCCAAGATCGCGAAGAACGAGCAGCGTAAGGAAATCGTCGCTCGCTTCGCTGAGCGCCGTGCCGAGCTCAAGGCGATCATCAAGAACCCGAACTCCACCGACGACCAGCGTGCCGAGGCTCAGTTCGAGCTGAACCGTCAGCCGCGCGACGCCGCCCCCGTGCGTGTTCGTAACCGTGACGCCGCCGACGGCCGTCCCCGCGGTTACCTCCGCAAGTTCGGTCTGTCCCGTGTCCGCGTCCGCGAGATGGCTCACCGCGGTGAGCTGCCCGGCGTTCGCAAGTCCAGCTGGTAAAAGGGAGCACACGCATGAAGCGCACCAACCACAAGAAGGCGCGGCTCGAGCAGTCCCGCCGCCCGAAGAAGAACCCGCTCAAGGCCGAGGGCATCGAGACCGTCGACTACAAGGACTACGCACTGCTGCGTAAGTTCATCTCCGACCGCGGAAAGATCCGTGGCCGCCGCGTCACCGGCCTGACCCCCCGCCAGCAGCGCGAGGTCGCCACCGCGATCAAGAACGCCCGTGAAATGGCTCTCCTGCCGTTCCACAGCCGCTGATCCTGCCTCGGACTCCGACGTAGCAGCAGCGCGCGTTTAACTAAGACCTTCTGAACCCCGTCCCGGCCCTGTGCCGGAGGCGGGGTTCAGTCGTACCCGTCGACGGGGTGTTACCCTGAGACGTCCATACACACCGTGAAAGGCCACATGACGAACCCGTACAACCCGAACAACTCCCCCGAGGATCGCAACGAGCACACCGGCGGCATGCCCTCCTACGGTGACTACACCGGGCAGGGTGGCCTGCCCCAGTACCCCAACCAGGACTTCGGCTACGGTCAGCAGGCCTACGACCCGAACAGCCTCGTCCCCTCCAACGCGTACCCGGGGGCGGGTCGACGGCTGGGCGCCTTCCTGCTGGACGGCCTCCTCTTCTTCCTCGTGGCCGTCGTCCTGGCTGCGATTTTCATCGCCCCGGGCTTCATGTCGTGGATGGACGACTACTCCGCCTGGCTGGACGCAGGCCAGGTCGGTGTCGAGCCCGAGCTCGACCTCGGCAACTTCTACCTCTACTCACTGCTCTCCCTTGTCCTGTGGTTCGCCTACCGTGTCGGCATGGAGACCACCGCGGGTCGCACGCTGGGCAAGATGGCCCTGGGTATCAAGGTCGTCGACGCCGACGGCCGTGTCATCTCCGCGAAGGACTCCTTCATCCGTAACAGCTGGTACCTCGCGGGCATCGTCGTCGGATGGATCCCCTTCATCGGCAATATCGCATCCATCGCGATCTACGCCGCCCTCGGCGTGCTCATCGCCCGCGACCCGCACCGCCAGCACATCTGCGACAAGTGGGCGAAGTCGTACGTGGTCTACAACCGCTGACACCAGCCCTCCTCACCGCAGCAGGCCGGTCACCTCCCCCGCATCGTCGGGGGCGGTCACCGGCCTGATCTAATGGTGCACATGCTTAACGTTCTGAGTGGGTTCATGGTGGTGGTGATCATCATCGCGCTCGGCTACCTGGTGGGCCGCCGCAGACTGCTCGGACCGAATGCGGTGTACGCGCTGAACATGTTCGTGTTCTACCTCGCCACCCCCGCACTGCTGATCAACTTCCTGCGCGAGGCCGACCTCGCCACCGTCTTCGGCGAGAACCTCGCCATCGTGGTCATCAGCACGTTGCTCGCCGGGGCCGTCGGATTCCTGGGCTACCGCTTCCTCGCCCGCCGGCCGACGTCCGACAGCCTGATCACGATGCTCGCCTGCTCCTACTGCAACGGCTCGAACCTCGGCGTGCCCATCACCACCCACGTCCTCGACGACCCGACCGCCTCACTCCCGGTGATCATCTTCCAGGTCGCCCTGTACGGTCCGGCCACCGTCCTACTGCTGGACGTGACCACCCGCAAGGCCCGCCGGGACGCCGCGGATGCCGGCAGCAACATCGGCCCCCTGGTGCGCGAACTCGTTCTCGGCGTCATCCGGAACCCACTGATCGTGGCGGCCGCCGTGGGCATCGTCCTGTCCCTGCTGTACACGAACACGGGCTGGACGCTGCCGGAGATGCTCGCCGAGCCCGTCGCACTGCTTGCCGCAGGCACCGTGCCGGCCGCCCTCGTCGCCTTCGGGCTGTCGATGGCGGAGGTCTCCGTCCTCGACCGGGAGACCAGTCCACGGCGCAGCGTGTGGCTCGCCGCACTGACCAAGACCGTCGTGCACCCCCTGATCGCCTACGCCGCGGCCCGCCTGCTCTTCGACGCCTCCGGTGCCGCTCTCCTGGTGTTCGTCGTGGTGGCGGCACTGCCGACGGCGCAGAACGTGTTCACCTACTCGCAGCGTTTCGGTGTGAACACCGTGCTGGCCCGCGATACCGCGGTGATCAGCACGATGCTGTCCATCCCCTCCATCGCGGTGATCACGTTGTTGCTCGGGTGAGTACAAGCGCATCGTCACCGGCGTACAGACATCTCACTCCCGGTGCGTTCAGCGCGCAGCGTTCGTTTGAGGACCTTACCGGTGGCATTGCGCGGTAGGACGTCGACATACTCCACGGACTTCGGCACCTTGAACCCCGCCAAGCTTCGGCGCGACCACGCGATCAGCTCCTCAGGCGTCAGCAAGGAACCTTCGGCTCGAACCACCACCGCGGTCACCGCCTCACCCCACTTCTCGTCCGGGATGCCGATCACCGCAACGTCGCGAACGTCCGGGTGCCCGCGCGCCACCGACTCCACCTCGGTTGAATAGACATTCTCCCCTCCGGTGATGACCATGTCCTTCTTGCGGTCCACCAACGTGTAGAACCCCTCCTCGTCCACCTTGGCCAGGTCTCCGGTGTGGAACCAGCCGTCCCGGAGAGCCTCGGACGTCGCCTTCGGATTGTTCCAGTAGCCGGAGAACACGTTCGGGCCGCGCACGAGTAGTTCGCCAACGCGTCCAACCCCCACGTCCTCCCCGGCGTCGTCCTCGATCCGGAACTCGACCTGCTGTACGGGCTTTCCTACCGTGCCTTTCTTCCGAAGTCCCTCGTCCTGACGTAGCACGGCGCAAAGGGGGCTCGTCTCGGTCATCCCCAGCCCCTCGGTGAACGGGACCCCGAGTTCACGCATAGCCTCGATCACCGCGACCGGACAGGGAGCTCCTCCCGAGACGGCAAAACGTAGGCTCCGCACCTGCCCTGCCCCGAAGGACGCGTCACCGAGAACGGCCGACCACATCACGGGCACGAGGAATGCATTGGTGACCCCGTACTTCTCGACGGAGGAGATCCAGTTCGCCGGGACGAAGTTCTCCAGGACCACACAACTCCCGCCGATGAAGAGGAACGGCAGGGTGTTGACGCCGAGCGCCCCGATATGGAACAGGGGTGCCGCTGAGATCGTCCTGTCCCCTGCGGTCCAGCCATCACCGAGCCCTAGACTGTGTACCGCGTTCCAGACGAAGTTCCCGTGGCTCAGCATGGCTCCCTTCGGCTTGCCGGTGGTGCCGGAGGTGTACATCACCACGCAGATGTCGGCTTCATTGACCTCCCGCACCACTCGCTCCGAACTTCCCCGGGTGATCATGGCCTCGAGGTCCGACGACTTCCCGGTCAACCTCATCTCCGAATCCGGGACCACGAACCGGTCACGAACCCTGGTCTCGTCCGTACACGCGTCATTCACGAGGTCGAGGAACGGCATCGAGAAGAACAGGCTCGACGCGCCCGAGTCCAGGAGGATGAACTCGATCTCCTTCGACGTCAAACGGTAGTTGATCGGCACCGCAATCGCCCCGAGCTTCGCCACCGCCACCAGGATCTCCATCGTCTCGATGGAATTCATCGTCACGAGGGCGACCCGGTCCCCACGTGCCGTACCGCGCTTGGCGAGCACGTCCGCCAGCGCGTTCGTACGCTCCTCGAGCTGAGCATACGTCCGTACGGATCCGGTCTCACCGTCGATGTAGGCCACCGACTCCGGATACCTCTTGCTGTGCAGTGTGACCCAGTTGCCGAACCCACGATCGAGCCTGTCTCCCATGGCTACCTCTCCCATCCGTCATCTGATCCGCGAATCTTGTTTTGCCGACAAGACATACAGGGTTCAAAAATTAATCGCAAGTGCTTCTTTTTTGCAGGAAAGTATGTCAGTATGTGGTGCACATCACCCCGACACCGGAGGTTCCATGCCCACTTCCCCCGATCCCACCCTCGCCACCCTGGACGTCCTCAGAAAAGAGGGCGACGCCCTCGAAGGGCTGGTCCGGGACATCGACGGCTCCACATGGTCTCGTCCGACCCCCGCGCCCGGGTGGACCATCGCCCACCAGATCGCCCATCTGTCATGGACCGACGAGGCAGCCTCGGCCTCGCTCGCCTCGACCAGCGACGACGGGCCCTTCTCGACCTACGACCTCGATGCGCGGGCGAACCCGGAGAGCATCACCGACAGGACGGCGGCGGAGGGGGCAGCATCCCCCATCCCGGAGCTGCTGGAACGTTGGCGCACATCGAGAAAGCAACTTGACGAGGCTTTTCGGCAGGAGGCGGCCGGCACGCCACGCAAGTACCCGTGGTTCGGACCGCCTATGGGCCTGCGCTCCATGGCGACCGCGAGACTCATGGAGACGTGGGCCCACGGCCAGGACGTCGCGGACGCCCTGGGCATCGAACGCCCCGTGTCCGGCGGATTGCGGGACATCTGCCACCTGGGGGTGATCACCCGCGACTTCTCCTACGTCATCAACGACCTCACCGCGCCCGAGGGGGAGTTCCTCGTCGAACTCGAGTCCCCCGACGGCGGGACGTGGTCGTGGGGGCCCGACGACGGATCTGCCATCGGGACGGTGAAGGGGCCTGCGCTGGACTTCTGCCTGTTCGTCTCACAGCGACGGGAGGTCAAGGATCTCTCCCTGGTCTTCGAGGGCGAGGAACCCCGGCGGTGGGCGGAATTCGCGCAGATCTTCGCCGGCCCGCCGAAATCAGTCGTCCATAATCGGTAACAGACACCTGACCCACATCACGAAAGGACCTGTATGAGCCACAAGCACTGGAACACCCCAGAGATCGCCGCACTCCGCAAGACGGCCGTCGACTTCTCCGCGGCCGAGATCCTCCCCTACCAGGACCAGTGGGAGGAGGATGGACAGATCCCCCGGGAGCTCTCCGGGAAAGCAGGCAAACTCGGCCTCCTGGGCCTGGCATTCCCCACCGAGGCAGGTGGGGAGGGCGCGGGAATGCGCGAGTCGACTGCCGTCGCCGAGGCCATGCACGAGGCCGGGGTGGCCGCCGGTGTCCAGGCGTCACTGTTCACCGTGACCATCTCCTGCCCCCACATCGTCGCCGGCGGGGACCACGACCTCATCGACAAGTACGCCCGTCCCACCCTGAGCGGCGACAGGATCGGCTCCCTCGGGATCACCGAACCCGGTGGCGGCTCCGACGTCGGCAACCTGAAGACCACCGCCGTCAAGGACGGCGACGAGTACGTCATCAACGGTTCGAAGACCTTCATCACCTCCGCCGTCCGCGGTGAATTCACCGTCGTCGCCGCCCGCACCGGCGGCGATGCGCTCAAAGGTGCCCGGGGGGGGTTTCGCTGATCGTCGTGGACAACGACACCCCGGGCTTCGAGGTCACCCGCAAGCTGACGAAGATGGGGTGGCGCTCGTCCGACACCGCCGAGATCTCCTTGACCGACGTGCGCGTCCCCACGGGCAACCTCGTCGGTGAGGAGAACTCCGGGTTCCTCCTGATCTCCATGGCCTTCGTGACCGAACGGCTGAGCATGGCCATCCAGGCCTACTCCCAGGCGCAGCGCTGCCTCGACCTCAGTGTCCAGTGGTGCCGCGACAGGGAGACCTTCGGTGAACCCCTGATCGCACGTCAGAGCATCCAGATGACGCTGTCGGAGATGGCCCGACGGACGGAGGTCGCACGCACCTACGTCCGCAGTCTCGTCGACCGGGTGGAGGACGGGGAGGACGACCTGGTCGCCGAGGCATGCTTCGCCAAGAACACCTGCACCGAGACCGGGGAATGGGTGACCCACCAGGCCGTCCAGCTGTTCGGCGGCGCCGGGTTCATGGAGGGCACAGAGGTCGAGCGGCAGTACCGTGACATGAGGATCAACGGGATCGGCGGCGGGACGGTGGAGATCCTGCGCGAACTCGCCGCCCGCCGGCTCGGCTACCGCCCCTGACCCCACCTCCCCGAAGCCGTGGGGGGGGGACGTCAGCGCCAGAGCAGCAGCGCGTCGCCCTGACCGCCGCCACCGCACAGCGACACCGCGGCACGTCCCCCGCCACGACGGTTGAGCTCGTAGGCGGCGGTCACCACCAGGCGGGCGCCCGAGGCGCCGATCGGGTGGCCCAGCGAGATACCGCCGCCGTGGATGTTCGTCTTCTCCAGCGGGTAGTCAAGGTCCTTGACCGACTGCACCACCACGGAGGCGAAGGCCTCGTTGACCTCCAGGAAGTCCAGGTCGGACGTCGACCAGCCCTGCTTGTCGAGTGCGGCGGAGACCGCCTGCGCCGGCTGGGAGTGCAGGTACGTGTCCGGCCCCGCGGTCTCGCCGGCGGCACCCAGGGTGGCCAGGACGGTCAACCCGTTCTCCTCGGCGTAGGCACGCGTGGTCAGCACCACGGCCGACGCACCGTCGGAGATCTGTGACGCCGAGGCGGCGGTGATCGTCCCGTCCTTCGCGAACGCCGGACGCAACGCGGCCAGCCCCTCCTGCGTGGTGCCCGGGCGCACGCCCTCGTCGGTGTCGACGACCACGGTCTCGCGACGCCTGCGGACCTCCACGGGCACGATCTCCTCGGCGAAGGTGCCGTCGGCGATGGCGGCCTCGGCGCGCTGGTTCGACAGGGCGGCGACCTCGTCCTGCGCCTCACGGGTGATGCCTCGGTCGGTGTTGCCGGCCTCGGTCTCCACACCCATCGCCGTGCCGTGCACGGGGTCGGCCAGACCGTCGCGTTCCAAGGAGTCCTGCAGCGCCAGCGAACCGAACTTCGCCCCGGCGCGCACACCGGCGGCCAGGTGCGGGGCGTTGGTCATCGACTCCTGACCACCGGCGACCACGACCTGCGCGTCACCCACCTTGAGCATGCGCGCACCGTTGATCACCGAGTCCAGCCCGGACAGGCACACCTTATTCACGGTGACCGCCGGGGTGGACATCGGCAGGCCCGCGGTGACCGCGGACTGCTTCGCCGGGTTCTGGCCGGCGGCGGCCTGGACGACCTGGCCCATGTAGACGTAGTCGACGGTATCCGCCGCCACACCCGCCCTCTCCAGGGCACCGGTGATGGCCGCCGCGCCGAGCTCGACGGCGGACTTGGAGGCCAGCACGCCGAGCATCTTGCCCTGGGCGGTGCGGGCGGCTCCGACGATGACGACGTCCTCGGGGGACGGGGTGGGGTTGCTCATGGTGCCATGTTCCTTTCGTGGAAGAGTTCCGTGCGTCCCATTATGGTCCCCGACGGCGTTCCGGGTGCGGTTCGGGCGATATTCGACGGTCGCGCGATAGGGTCGGTGCCATGCCTGCATCCACCGCCACCGTCGTCGGTTCCGGCCCCAACGGACTGGCCGCCGCGGTCGTCCTGGCCCGGGCCGGGCTGGACGTCACCGTGCTCGAGGCCGAACCCACGGTGGGCGGCGGGGTGCGCAGCGCCGAACTGATGCACACCGGGGTACTGCACGACCTGTGCTCGGCGGCCCATCCGCTGGCCCAGGCCAGCCCGCTGCTGCGTGACCCCTCGCTCGGGCCGGCGTTGCGACGCCACGGGCTGCGCTTCGCCTCCGCGCCGGTGGACATGGTCCACGTCCTGTCCGCCGGACGCTCCGCCACACTGCACACCTCGCCGCAGACCACCGGCGAAGGACTCCCGGGGCAGGACGGACGGCTCTGGCAGGCGTCCTTCGGTCCGCTCGCGACGCGGGCGGACGCCGTCGCCGAGGAGTTCCTCGGCCCGCTGCTGCACGTGCCCCGCCACCCGGTGCTGTTGGCCGCCTTCGGGGCCGGTGCGGCGCTGCCGGCGTCCTGGTCGTGGCGGCGGTGGCGTTCGGCGGAGGCGCGCGCCCTGTTCGCCGGTGTCGCCGCCCACGCCTTCACCCCGCTGCACCTCCCGGCGTCCTCCGCGGCCGGCACGCTGCTGACCGTCGCCGGACACCGGCACGGCTGGCCCGTCGCCGTGGGAGGGTCCCAGTCCATCGCCGACGCCCTGGTCGCCGAGCTCGAGGAGCTCGGGGGCACGGTGCTCACCGACACCCGTGTCACTGACCTGGCGCAGGCGCAGGACGCCGACATCGTCCTGCTCGACACCTCCGTGGAGACCGCCGCCGGCATCCTCGGCGAGCGGCTGCCCGCCCGCACCGCGCGGGCATGGTCACGGTTCCGCCGCGGCCCCGCCGTCGCCAAGATCGACTACGTGCTCGACGGCGACGTGCCGTGGCTGTCGCCGGACGCCCACCGCGCCGGCACCGTCCACCTCGGCGGCACGGCCGAGGAGATCGCCGCCGCCGAGAAGGACTGCTGGTCGGGACGGCTCCCCCGCCGCCCGTTCACCCTCGTCGGCCAGCAGTACCTCGCCGACCCCTCGCGCAGCAGAGTCACCGGTGGGCGCAGGCTGAACCCGCTGTGGGCCTACGCCCACGTGCCCGCCGGATGGGACGGCAGCGCGCAGGAGACCTTCGAGCTCGTCACCGCCCAGATCGAGCGGGCCGCCCCCGGTTTCCGCGACACGGTCGTGGACTGGGTCGCCTCTCCCCCGTCGGCGGTGCAGGAGCACAACGCCAACAACCTCGGCGGGGACATCTCCGGCGGGGCCAACGACCTGGTCCAGCTGATCGCCCGTCCCCGGTTGAGCCCGGACCCCTACTCCACCGGGGTGGAGGGGGTCTACCTGTGCTCCTCGTCCACCGCTCCCGGCGGTGGGGTGCACTTCATGTGCGGCGTCAACGCCGCACGGCGGGCGCTCACCGACGGGGCGAGGACTTCTCGTAGATCCCCAGGATGCTGATGGACTTCTCCCGCATCTCGACCTTCCTGACCTTGCCGGAGAGGGTCATCGGGAAAGCGTCCGTGACGTGCACGTACCTGGGCACCTTGAACCTGGCCAACTGGCCGTCGCAGTAGGAACGGATGTCCTCCACGGTCAGCGGTTCCTTGCCGTCATCCATGATGACCCAGGCCATGAGCTCCTCGCCGTACTTCTCGTCGGGCACCCCGATGACCTGGACGTCGGCGATGTCGGGGTGCTCGTACAGGAACTCCTCGATCTCCCGCGGGTAGATGTTCTCCCCGCCGCGGATGACCATGTCCTTGATCCTGCCGGTGACCTGGACGTAACCCTCGGTGTCCATCACACCGAGGTCACCGGAGTGCATCCACCCCTCGGGGTCGACCGCCTCCGCCGTCTTCTCCGGCATGTCCCAGTATCCACGCATCACCGAGTAACCGCGCACCAGCAGCTCACCCTGTACCCCACGCTGCACAGTGGCCCCGTCGAGGTCGACGACCTTCACCTCCAGATGCGGACCGACCCGGCCGACCGTCTCGACCCTCTTCTCCACCGGGTCATCTGGCAGGGTCTGGTGGTTGACCGGCGAGGTCTCGGTCATCCCGTAGCAGATGCTGATCTCCGTGATGCCGAGGACGTCGATGACTTCACGCATCGTCGTCGTGGGACAGGAGGTCCCCGCCATGATCCCGGTGCGCAGACCGGACAGGTCGAACTCCTTGCCCTTCTCCTTGAGCTGTTCCAGTGCCCGCAGTTCGGCCATGAACATGGTCGGGACGCCGAGCAAGCTTGTCCCCTGTCCCAGGTGGACCGCCTCCAACGTGCTCTCCGGAGTGAAGACCGGCCCCGGGAAGATCACCGCCGCCCCGTGTGTGAAGGCGGCCAGAACCCCCAGAACCATGCCGAAGCAGTGGAACATCGGTACCGGAACGACCACCCGGTCGTTCTCGGTGTAGCTCAGCCGTTCACCGATGAGGTAGCCGTTGTTGAGGATGTTGTGGTGGGTCAGCGTGGCTCCCTTGGCCATGCCGGTCGTCCCCGAGGTGTACTGGATGTTGATCGGATCGTGGGGATCGAGTGAATCCCGCACCGCCTTCAGGTCCAGGACCGCGTGGCCGGCCAACTCCTCCCAGCGTTCGGAGCCGAAGAAGATCGTCTCCTTGTAGGGCCGGTCGAAGGTGTGCTCGACCGTACCGACCATCGCCCGGTAGTTGGAGTCCTTGAACCTACCGGCGGAGAACAGTCCCTTGACCCCCGACTGGTTCACCGCGTACGTCAGCTCACGGGCACGGTACGTGGGGTTGATGCAGACCAGGATCGCACCGATCTCCGCGGTGGCGAACTGCAGGATGACCCACTCCCACCGGTTCGGTGACCACACCCCGATGCGGTCGCCCCTCCGGTATCCGGCGTTGTGCAGTCCTGACGCCAGCTTGAGCACCTTGCGGTGCAGTTCCTGGTAGCTGAGGTGGATGTCGCCGTAGAGGTCGATGAGTGCGTCTTTGTCCGGGAAGGCGGCGACCGTCCGGGCCAGGTTCTGGCCGATGGTCTCGTCGAGCAGGTGTGTGTCCGTCGGCCCCAGCGCGTGGGACAACGACGGGTCGATGTCGCCGGGGGAGGAAAGGAAAACGGGTGCCATGGGTTTCAGCTCCTGTGCTCGTGTGGTGGCTCGTGTGGTGGTTGTGTTGTGGTGGACGTACGGTTCAGGATCTCCTCTGCCTGGCGGAGCAGCGGTGCGTCGATCATCCTGCCGTCGACGGCGAAGGCACCGGAGTTGGCGGCGGCCCCGGCGACCACCCGGCGGGCCCACTCCTGTTGCTCCCGGGTGGGCCGGTACGCCTCCCGGATGACGGGGACGAGACCGGGGTGGATGGCGACGGTCGCCGAGAAACCGCTGGCCGCCGCGTCGACGGCCTCGGCCCCCGCACCGGTGGTGTCCGAGGTGTCGGCGTGGATCGAGTCGAGGGCGACGATGTTCGCCGCCGCTGCGTGCAGCAGGACCATCGAGCGGACGAGCCGCGGTACCTCCCGGTACCCTCCGGGACTTCCGGAGACGCCTCCACCAGTGGTGGGCAGTTCGTCCGCACCGTACCGTGAGGCGGTGCCGCCGAGGGCCGCCGTCAGGTCCTCGGCACCCCACATCAGGGCGTCCACCTGCGGATGGTCGGCGACGGAGGCCAGGGACAAGGCGCCTCTCGGCGTCTCGACGAGGGCGATGACCCGCCAAGCCTCCGCCTCGGGGAGGACGTCACGCAATGCCTCCACCGAGTCGGCGCCCTCGGTCTTCGGCAGCATCACCGTCCGGAAACCGGACGCGGCGACCGCGCGCACGTCCTCCCCGAAGTCGCCGGTGCCCGGCGGGTTGACCCGCACGACCGTGCGTGCCGGATCCAGTGTGCCCTCACGTCCGGCGGAGACGACGTTCCGTCGGGCGGTGGCACGGTTCTCCCTCCTGCACCCGTCCTCCAGGTCGAGGATGACGGCGTCCGACCGCTCGGCCGCGGTGGTGAAACGCTCCGGGCGGTC
The DNA here is from genome assembly GCF_052377355.1 of Corynebacterium sp. AOP40-4SA-5. Lineage (NCBI taxonomy): Bacteria > Bacillati > Actinomycetota > Actinomycetes > Mycobacteriales > Corynebacteriaceae > Corynebacterium > Corynebacterium sp. AOP40-4SA-5. The sequence continues at coordinate 29,002 of NZ_JBQSWS010000016.1, read as the reverse complement.
GGCCGGGGCGAAGAGCAGGGCCGGGCCGGGCGGGGCCCAGCGATCTACCGATTGCGTCATGACCCGGCCCCCTGCTCCCCTGGCTGTTCCGGCCGACGTCGCACCAGCGTGGATCGCACTGCGGTACACACGACGTCGCCGTGCTGGTTGCGCCCCACGTGCCGGAGTTCCACCACACCCTGGCCAGGTCGTGACTCCGAGACCCTGGTGGACATGCACGTGGTCTCGGCGTACAGGGTGTCTCCGTGGAACATGGGGGCCGGGAACGCCACGTCGGAGAAACCGAGGTTGGCCACGATCGTGCCGAGCGTCAGCTGGTTCACCGACAGGCCCACCACCGTGGACAGGGTGAACATCGAGTTCACCAGGCGCTCACCGCGGAAACCGTGCTGGGTCGACGCCCACGCCGCGTCGAGGTGGAGTGGCTGGGTGTTCATCGTCTGCGTGGTGAAGAAGGTGTTGTCCGCCTCCGTCACCGTCCGCCCCGGACGGTGCAGGTAGGTCGTGCCCTCACTGAACTCCTCCAGCCACAGGCCACGTTGTTCGACCGCGTTCATGACCTCCCCTTCCCGCTCTCCGGGCCCTCCAGGCCGAGCGACCGGGCGATGAGCATGAGCTGGACCTCCGTGGTGCCCTCACCGATCTCGAGGATCTTGGAGTCACGGTAGTGACGGGCCACGCGGGTCTCGTTCATGTAGCCGGCACCGCCGAACACCTGTGTCGCGTCGCGTGCATTGTCCATCGCCGCCTCAGCGGAGAGCATCTTCGCGATGGACGCCTCCCTGCTGAAGTCGGCACCGGTGAGCATCTTCCTCGCCGCAGACCTCCACGCCTGCCTCGCGGACCAGGCGCGTGCCTCCATCCGGGCGATCTTGAAGGAAATCCCCTGGTACTCCGCGATCGGCCGGCCGAAGGACGTCCGCTGCCTCGCATAGGACACGGCCTCGTCCACGCATCCCTGGGCCACGCCGGTCGCCAGTGCCGCGATCGCCACCCGCCCCTCGGCGAGGATGGAGAGGAACTGCGCGAATCCCCTGCCCCGGGTGCCGAGAAGATTGGCTTCCGGGACCCGGACGTCGTCGTAGCTCAGCGGGTGGGTGTCCGAACTGTTCCAACCAACCTTGTCGTAGGCGGGTTCCGCGGTGAACCCGGGTGTATCCGTGGGCACGATGATCGCCGAGAGTTCCTTCCTCCCGTCCTCGCGGGTGCCGGTCACCGCGGTCGTGGTGACCAGCGAGGTGATGTCAGTCCCGGAATTGGTGATGAACTGTTTCGACCCGTTGACCACCCAGTGACCGTCGTCGAGTTTCGCGGTGGTCGCCGTCCCGCCGGCATCCGATCCGGCACCCGGTTCGGTGAGACCGAATCCGGCGAGTGCCCGGCCCGCGACGAGGTCGGGAAGCCACCTCTCCTTCTGCGCCTCATCACCGAAGCGGTAGATCGGCATGGCTCCGAGAGAGCATCCGCCTTCAAGGGTGATGGCCACGGACTGGTCGACGCGGGCCAGCTCCTCGAGGGCGACTCCGAGCGCGAAGTAGTCGCCGCCCATGCCGCCGTACTCCTCGGAGAACGGCAGGCCGAAGAGTCCGAGGTCCCCCATCTGGGCGACGATGTCGTAGTCGAAGGTGTGGTTCCGGTAGTTGTCGGCGGACTTCGGGTCGACGACCTCGTTGGCGAACTCCTCGACCGTGCGACGCAGGTCAGCGAGTTCCGTGGAGAGTCCATCATCGGCGATGGAGGAACGTGTGGAAGATACAGACTGAGGAGACATGGTGCGTCCTTTCACGAGTGGTGTGGTTGTTCTGGTTCGGTGTCGGCGACGGCGGCCACAGTCGCCAGGACCGTGCCGGCGCCGACCTTGTCGCCCACGGCGCAACCGAGGCTCACGGTTCCGTCATGCGCTGCGGTCAGGCAGTGCTCCATCTTCATGGCCTCGAGCACGATCAGCGGTTGGCCCCCGGTCACCGTCGCGCCGTCCTGCACGGGCACGGCGACGACGGTGCCGGGCATGGGGCTGAGGACGTCGTCCTCCCCGCCTTGGAGGTCCACGGCGGAACTGGACAGGCCGAGGGGTTCGAAAACCCAGGTCCCCTCACTGCCGGAGACGGCGACCGACCGCCCACCCGCCGCGTCCAGCGGGACAGCCAGGTTCCTGCTCAACCAGCGACGGCCCGGCGCGATCTCCCCTCGCGGGGTCAGCACACGGTTCGTCTCGTCCTTCCCGGAACCCGGGTAGGTGGTGAGTGTGGCCTGCACCGGCCCATCTGCGGTCTGCTCCGGATCCACCGGGGTCTGCGTACAGGTCACCCGGTCGCCGTCCACGTCCAGGCGGACGTCGACGGGACCGGTACCGGGCACGGCGAGTCTGGTCCGGAAGGGTGCCGGTACCCCACCCAGCCTCCAGCCGTCGGCTTGTGCCCAGGCACGGTGCCGGCCAGACCTACCCTCCTCCTGCCTCGCCGAGTCCCGCAGCGCGAGCGCGGCGACCAGAACGGCCTCCCCGGGTGCCTGGCGTTCCGCAAAGTCGTCTGCGATGCGGTCGAGCAGTCCGGTGTCGAGCTCCCCGGTGCGAACCTTCGGATCCTCGAGGAGGTACCGGTTGAACTCGATGTTGGTGCCGGGCCCCACGATGAGAGTCCGTGCGAGAGCCTCGTCGAGGCGCTGCACCGCCTGGTCCCGGTCGGCACCGTGGGAGATGACCTTGGCGAGCATCGGGTCGTAGTCCGGGCTGACCTCCTGGCCTTCGACGACTCCTGCGTCGACGCGTACGCCGGGGCCGGTGGGCCAACGCAGGGAGGTGATCAGCCCGCCGGTGGGCAGGAAGCCGTTGGCGGGGTCCTCGGCGTACACCCTGGCCTCCACGGCATGTCCGGTCATCGTCACCTGTTCCTGAGTTATGGGCAGGTGCTCGCCCTGGGAAACCTTGATCTGCAGGTCCACCAGGTCGATGCCCGTCACCAGCTCCGTGACCGGGTGTTCCACCTGCAGCCGGGTGTTCATCTCCATGAAGAAGAAGGTGTCCGGCCTCGAGGCGGAGACGATGAACTCCACGGTTCCGGCACCCCGGTAGCCGCACGCCCGGGCGGCGTCGCAGGCCGCCTCGCCGATACGTGTCCGTGTCTGTGCGTCGAGCAACGTCGACGGCGCTTCCTCGATGACCTTCTGGTGGCGCCGTTGCAGCGAACACTCCCTCTCGCCGAGGTGGATCACGTTGCCGTGTGCGTCCGCCATGACCTGCACCTCGATGTGCCGTGGAGTCTCCACGTAGTGCTCGATGAACAGGGTGTCGTCGCCGAAAGTGGACGCCGCCTCCCGACGTGCCGTGGCGATGGCCCCCGGTAGTCCGTCCGGCTCCTCCACGACGTGCATGCCCTTGCCCCCGCCCCCGGCCGAGGGCTTGATGAGTACGGGGAACTCCACCCCGTCGCCTCCGTCGGCGCCGGTCACCCCGTCGACGAGCTGCTCGTCGGTGAGGCCGGGGCGCGAGATGCCGGGCACGGTCGGCACTCCCCTGGACTCGACGGTGGCCCTGGCGGTGATCTTGTCACCCATTTCCTCGATGGCCTCGGCGGACGGCCCGATGAAGACGATGCCGGCGTCCTCGCAGGCACGTGCGAAGTCCGCGTTCTCGGACAGGAACCCGTAACCGGGGTGGACGGCACCGGCGCCGGAGGCGGCGACGGCGGCGAGAACCCGGTCGATGTTGAGGTAAGACTCGGCGGCCGCGGCCGGGCCGAGCCGCACGGCCAGGTCCGCGGCACCCACGTGCGGGGCGGCCGCGTCGGCGTCGGAGTAGACGGCGACGGCGCGTAGCCCCGCGTCCTGGACCGAGCGTATGACCCGGCAGGCGATCTCGCCCCGGTTGGCGACAAGGACGGTGTCGAACATGTTCATTCTGCTTCCTCACATCCGGAATACGCCGAAGCCGGAACCGGCCTGGTCATCACGTGGGACCCGTGCACAGACGTCCAGGGCCATGGACAGGATGCGCCGGGTGTCGGCGGGGTCGATGACGCCGTCGTCCCAGAGGCGGGCGGTGCCGTACCAGCAGCTGGACTTCTCGTCGAACAGGTCCCGGATCGGTTGCTCAAACTCCGCACGGTCCGATTCAGACCATGTGTGTCCCTCGCGCTCCTGTTTCGCGGCACGCACGGTGGACAACGTCATGGCGGCCTGGGCCCCGCCCATCACCGAGACCTTGGCGTTCGGCCACGTCCAGAGGAACCTGGGTGAGTAGGCGCGACCGCACATGGCGTAGTTCCCGGCTCCGAATCCTCCGCCCGTGATCACGGTCAGCTTCGGTACGCTCGCCGTCGCCACGGCGGTGACCATCTTGGCGCCGTTCTTGGCGATGCCTCCCTGTTCATAGTCTTTGCCGACCATGAACCCGGTGGTGTTCTGGAGGAACAGCAGCGGTGTGCCCCGTTGTTCACACAGCTCGATGAAGTGGGCCGCCTTCACCGCCCCGTCTCCGAAGATGACGCCGTTGTTGGCGATGATCCCGACCCTGTGCCCCTCGATCCTGGCGAAGCAGGTGATCACGGAGTCGTCGTACTCTGCCTTGAACTCGTGGACGGAACCCGTGTCCGTCAGGATTTCAATGACCTGACGTGCGTCGTAGGGGGTCTTGAGGTCCGGCGGCACAATGTCGTAGAGGTCGGTCTGTGGCCGGCAGGACGTTGCGGTGCCGCGTTCGTCCGACGTTCCGGCGGGAGCGTCCGGCGGAAGGGTTGCGACGATGTCGCGGATTCGTTGGATGGCGTCCGCGTCGTCCGCGGCGAGATGGTCGGTGACTCCGGAGATCCTGGAGTGCATGGCACCGCCGCCGAGGTCCTCGGCACTCACGTCCTCCCCTGTCGCCGCCTTGACCAGCGGTGGGCCCGCGAGGAAGATCGTCCCCTGACCGTCGACGATGACCGCTTCATCGGAAATCGCCGGAACGTAGGCACCACCTGCAGTGCACGACCCCATCACAGCGGACAGCTGGGGGATCCCGTCAGCGGACATCCGGGCCTGGTTGTAGAAGATGCGTCCGAAGTGGTCCCGGTCCGGAAAGACCTCGTCCTGCTGGAGCAGCATCGCCCCGCCCGAGTCGACCAGGTAGATGCAGGGAAGCCGGTTCGCCTCCGCGATCTCCTGGGCACGTAGGTGCTTCTTGACCGTCACCGGGTAGTAGGTACCCCCTGACACGGTCGCGTCGTTCGCTGCGATGAGGCATAGCCGGCCTTCCACGAGTCCGACCCCGGCGACGATTCCGGCACCCGGCACCTTCCCGTCATACATGTCCTCCGCTGCCAGCGGTGCGATCTCCAGGAAAGGACTGCCGGGGTCCAGCAGGGAGTCGACACGGTCGCGGGGAAGCATCTTTCCCCGGTCCACGTGTCGTTGCCTCGCCCTCTCTCCCCCACCACGCCGAACCCGGGCAAGACGTTCTTCAAGATCGGTGACCATCGAACGGAGGTCAACGGTGTGCTCGGCGCGGTCGGGTGCTCCGGTTGGTGCCGTCATCATGTGGTCCTCTCCTCGCACCACGGAACTACTTCCGTTTTGCAATGCTCAGCATGTGGTTCTGAAGCACGACAGTATGTGATGCAGCACACAAAGTAAAGAGATCACCGACGATTCATTTCAAGGACCACGCCCCCACCGGCTATGTATCCCCAGGTAGAGCCAGGGATAGCGAATCATCAATGATGTGTTTCTGCGTTCCTCCGCACTTGTCCACCACGCCACACTGCTACCCTGTCCAGCAACACCCCAGACGTGGATGGACCAACGGAGGCGACATGTCGCACACCCCACAACAGGCCCGGAGCCGGGAGACACGCCGAAAACTCCTCGACTCCGCAATCTCGACGCTGTCCCACCACGGGGCCGCCGACACGACTGTCAGTGCGGTGGCTGTCGGGGCCGGCGTCTCCCGCGGCGCCGCCCAGCGACACTTCCCGACCCGCGACGTGCTGATCGAGGAAACGGTGGCGGAGTTCTACTCCAGGCTCACCCATCAACTTCGCCGGGCCGTCGCCGATCTCGGGACGCCCCCTGGCGGTTCACCGACCGTCGAGGTGATGGAACTCGTTTTCGACTCCTTCACCAGCGATTCGTTCCGCGCCGCCCTGCACGTGTGGTCCGCAGCAGCCGGATCAGAGGGTGACCTGCGCGAACTGATCGTGTCGGTCGATAGCCGGTATGCACGTGAGGTCCAGCAACTCATGGCCATCGCACTGGACGCCGACCTTCTCGACCCCCCGACCCGCGAGCTCCTGCGCATGACGGTCGACCTGGCGCGCGGCCTCGGCCTGGGCGCGGTCCTGGTCGACAACTCGGATCAGCGGCGCCGGACCGTCGACAGGTGGTCGTCAATCCTCGACGCCGGGCTGGCGCGAAACAACTGACCTGAGCGCTCGTGTCAGTCACCCTGTCGCAGCCCGTAGGTCAACACGGCGTTGCCCACGGAAGTCTTCGTGGCGTCCAGCAGACGTAGCCGGGTGACGGGCATCTCCGCGTCGAAGAGATGGCGACCCGTCCCCGCGAGGACGGGGTGGGTCGTGAGCGTGAGTTCGTCGATGACGCCAGCGAGGAACAACGTGCGTACCGTGGTGATCCCGCCGAGCACTGCGATGCCGCCGCCTTCGGAGTCCCGGAGGTCCTGGAGGTAGTCGACGGGGTCGCCGGTGATCAACGTGCTGTTCCACGGGAGCCCGTCGGGGTGCTCGTCCCCCAACGTCGAGGAGACGACGTGCTTGCGCACCGGGTTCACCCAGGCACCGAAGCCGTCCGTCTCGTCGCCGGCAACCTCCCCGGGCCAGTACTCGGACCACTGCCGCCACAACGTCGCCCCGATCACCACATCGGTGACCGGGGCGAGCAGGCCGTCCATGGCCTCCCCCTCCTCCGGGCCGAAGGCGTCGAACTGCCAGAGGTGGGGGTCCTCGACGACACCGTCGAGGGAATGGAAGAGGTGGGCGGTGGTCCTGCGGCTCATGGTGGGGTCCTCTCGAGGATGGACCCTCATCGTAGCCCCGTAACCGCGGAACCGCCCTGCACTCACTCAGTGCGCGAAGTGGCGCTCCCCGGTGAGGTACATCGTCACGCCTGCGGCGACCGCGGCGTCGATGACCTCCTGGTCACGCACCGACCCACCGGGCTGGACCACGGCACGCACCCCGGCCTCGGCCAGAGTCTCGAAACCGTCGGCGAAGGGGAAGAACGCGTCGGACGCGGCGACAGAGCCCTCGGAGCGACGCTCGTCGCCCGCCAGGGTGTTCGCCCGGTCCACGGCGATCTTCGCCGAATCCACGCGGTTGACCTGGCCCATGCCCACTCCCACGGTGGCACCGTCCTTGGCCAGCAGGATCGCGTTGGACTTCACCGCGCGCACCGCACGCCAGGCGAACTCCAGCTCGGCGAGGGTCGCGGCGTCCGCGGCCCCACCGGCGGCCAGCGTCCAGTTCGCCGGGTCGTCGCCGCGGGCGTCGACGAGGTCGCGCTCCTGCACCAGCACACCGCCGGAGATCTCGCGGTGCTCCACCGCACCCTCACGCACCGGCGGGGTGGTCTGCAGGATACGGATGTTCTTCTTGCGGCTCAGCACGTCCACGGCGCCGTCCTCGTAGCCGGGGGCCACGATGACCTCGGTGAAGATCCCGGCGACCTGCTTGGCCATCTCCACGGAGACCGGGCGGTTCACCGCGATGACTCCGCCGTAGGCCGAGACCGGGTCGCAGGCGTGGGCCGTGCGGTGGGCGGTGGCCACGTCGTCTGCCACGGCGATGCCGCACGGGTTCGCGTGCTTGATGATCGCCACGCAGGGACGCTCGTGGTCCCAGGCCGAACGCCAGGCGGCGTCGGCGTCGGTGTAGTTGTTGTAGCTCATGGCCTTGCCGTGGAACTGCTCGGCGTTGGCGAGCCCACCCTCCTGGCCCGGTGCGGTGTACACCGCGGCGGCCTGGTGCGGGTTCTCCCCGTAACGCAGCGAGTGCACACGCTCGTTGACCTGACCGATCCACTCCGGGAAGCGGGCGTCCTGCTCGTCCTCGGCGTCCTTCTCGACCTGCTCCGTCATCCAGGACGCCACGGCCACGTCGTAGGACGCGGTGTGCCGGAACGCCTCGGTGGCCAGCCGGGTACGGGCCTGGCGGGTGAACCCGCCGGCCTCCACGGCCGACAGCACGTCGCCGTAGGCGGCCGGGTCGACGACCACGGCCACGGACGGGTGGTTCTTCGCCGCGGCACGCACCATCGACGGGCCCCCGATGTCGATCTGCTCCACGCACGCGTCGAAGTCCGCGCCCGAGGCCACCGTGTCGGTGAACGGGTACAGGTTCACCACGACCAGGTCGAAGGGCTCCACACCCAGGTCCTTGAGCTGGGCCAGGTGGTCATCCTTACGGGTGTCGGCGAGGATGCCGGCGTGCACGCGCGGGTGCAGCGTCTTGACCCTGCCCTCGAGACACTCCGGGAACCCGGTGAGCTCCTCGACCCGCACCACGGGCACCCCGGCGTCCGCGATCTTCGCGGCGGTGGACCCGGTCGACACGATCTCCACCCCGGCACGGTGCAGACCCGTGGCGAGGTCCTCCAGCCCGGACTTGTCGTACACGCTGATCAGCGCGCGGCGGATGGGGCGGGTCGTTCCAGTCGTGGTTTCAGTCATTGATGCAGACCTTTCGTCCTTCGATGGTGTAACCGCTCTGCGCGGTCTGGTGGAGCACGTCGACGATCAGCGCCCGTTCGACGGTCTTGATCCGCTCGTGGAGCAACTCCACTGAATCGGCCCGGAGCACCGGCACAGCACGCTGGGCGATGATCGGTCCGGTGTCCACCCCGTCGTCGACGACGTGGACGGTCGATCCGGTGAGTGCGACGCCGTAGGCCAGGGCGTCCTCCACGGCATGGGCGCCGGGGAAGGACGGCAGCAGCGCCGGGTGCGTGTTGATGATCCGCCCCCGGAACCGCTCGACCACCGGCGCGCCGAGGATGCGCATGAACCCCGCGCTGACGACGACGTCCGGCGTGTAGGCGGCGATCTCGGACGCCAGGCGTTCATTCCACCCCGCACGGTCGTAGCCGCTGACCCGCTCCGGGTTGTAGTCCACCCGGAAGGAGGGGACGCCGGCCTGCGCGGCACGCTCCTCGGCGGCGCACGGCCGATCGACCCCCACCGCCACGACCTCGACGCCTTCGCCGAGGTCGTCGAGCATCGACTGCAGCAGTGTCCCGGTTCCCGAGGCCAGGACAACGACGCGCAGGACGTCCCCCGCGCGCTGCACCGTGCGGCGGACCGCTGCCGGGTCTGCCGGGACTGCTGGGGCTGCTGACTCACTCACGATGTGCCAGCTTACTGTGTCCTACCGTCTTCCTCGACGTCGGTGTCCCCGGGGTCCTCCCCTGGGTCCTCTTCAGTGTCCCCTTCGGGCTCTGCTTCGGGCTCGGCTTCCGGCTCGGCTTCCGGCTCGTCGGCGGGCTCATCCGCCTGCTCAGACTCCTCGGCGTCGGCGTCGTCCTCGACGTCTTCAGGCTCGTCGGCGACCCCGTCGGCGACCCCGTCGGCGTCCTCGTCGGCGTCCTCGTCGTCCTGCTCGTCGGCGTCCTCGGGCTCGGACTCGTCGGCCGCTTCCTCAGCCTCGGGCTCCTCCGTCTCGGCCTCTGGCTCGAACTCGGGCTCGTCGTCCTCGCCGGCGGTCTCCATGACCCGCGCGCCCTTCCGCGACACCCAGCCCAGCACCAGCAGTGCCGGAACCAGCAGCCAGCAGGCGAAGACCAGCGGGGTGAGCCACAGCAACGGTCCGGCCGACCCGTAGACACCCAGCGTGCCCCCGGCCGCCAGACTCACCAGCAGACCCAGGACCCCGGCGCAGACACCCGCCCCCACGGCGGTGAACACCGGGGACTCCACGAAGGAGCGCACCGTGAAGAAGCGATAGACGATCACCAGCGCGATCGCCGCGGGCACCACGAGCAGCGCCTCGCCGAACGGCAGGTCGGAGTGGGGCATGGCGGCGAGCACCGGCAGCGGCGGCAGGTTCGCGTTCGTCACCGCGAACAACGACGCCGAGGCGTCGCCGACATGCATCTCGCTGCCCGTCAGCACCGCCGCCCCGCCGACCGCCAGGTTCGGGAGGTAGAGGACGGAGAGCACCGTCAGGCCGATCTTGCCCCAGGCGTCCGGCGCGATCGAGTAGGCGTCGGAGAGCATCGACAGGTTGAACAGGAGCTGGACCAGCGTGGCCACCAGTCCGGCGACCAGGACCCACCGCACGAAACTGCCGGCCAGACGCACCGACTCCACCGGCCACGTCGGCAGACCGCGACGCAGCAGCAGCGCCCGCCAGATCTTCGGCCCCAGCCCCAGGACGAAGATGAAGCCGTTGAGCAGGCCCGTCGACAGCAACGCGACGAAGATATTCGGCGGCGAGATGGCGAACACGTGCGAGGCGTCCCACAGCACCAGCCACGCGAGGCAGGTCAGCACCATCGGCACGACCACCGCGAGGGAGGCGAAGACCCTGATGTTGCGCACCGTGATCTGCGTCCCGCAGGTCGCCCGGATCCGACGGGAGTGCACCAGCACGATCAACGCCGCGGGCAGCAACGGCACGATGCCGAGCTGCGCGCCGGTGAACCCCACCGGCGCCAGGTTGGCGACCATCCAGAACGAACCGACCATCGCGGGCACCGCGGTGAAGGTCTCGCCCACCCCGACCACCACGGCCAGGGCGATGGCGATCGCCAGCGTCACCGCATGGCTTACCAGTACCGTCGGGGCGAAGCGGCGGATGTGCGGGCCCCACAGGGCCCACCACCGTGCCAGCCGGCCGCCGGAGGTGCCCTCCGCGCCGGTCGGCGCCGGGCGTGCGGCGTCCTCACCCGGGCGTTCGGTCGCAGGACGCTGCGAGGCGCCGGTCGAGCGCGACGCGACGCGCCCGTTCTCGCCCGCGACGAACCGCTCCGTCCCCGTTCCGCTCGCGCCACGGGCCGTACCGCGGCGTCGAGCGTCCGGGCCACGTCGTGTGCCACGACGGGGCCCCTGTCGTCTCGACGTCGGTCGCTGGGATTCACTACTCACCCGTCCCATTGTGCACAACGTCGGCGCCCTCCCCCGGGAAGGCACGCCCACCTGCGAGCGTTACATCACACCTACCCCCGTCACACCCGTCACACGGTGGCCGTGACCTGACCGTTACCAAATAACGCCCCGATCAACCCCCCTCAACCCACCTACCCACCGATATAGATTCGTGACCTTTTTGGCGAAGTGGCTTGCCCGAGGAGGTCCATGCCGATAGAGTTGCGACTCGTTGATAACGATCCGGTCACGATTTGGGACCGATCAGATGACGGCAAGGCTATGAAGCCGTAAAGCCCTGAGGCTGCACGACTGCAAGACTACGGAGAGGTACACAGACTGATGACTGACGCACGGCGAGGCGGAGCCCACCGCAAGCTGGACACCGCTGCAAAGCGCCGCATGGCGTTCGTTGCGATCGCCGCCACCGGCGTCGCCGCTGCAGGAGCCACCGGAGCAGGCGCCGCCACCGTGCACCAGTCCGCAGACCAGGACGGCCAGGGTAACGGCGACATCTCGCTCGCCGCCAACACCGAGGTCCTCGCGCAGGGTGCCGACGGAAGCTCCGCCGGTGCCGACGTCGAGACCGCCGCCGCCCAGATCCTCGCACTGCCGCAGAACACGCAGATCGAGAACCTCTCGGCCCAGCTCTCCAGCGCCCTGGAGTTCGACGCCGAGCGCGCCGCCGAGGACCTCCTCTCCCGCGCACCCGAGGTCGTCAAGCCCGCCGAGGGCAGCTACACCTCCCCCTTCGCCATGCGCTGGGGCACCATGCACAAGGGCATCGACATCGCCAACGCCATCGGCACCCCGATCGTCGCCGCCATGGCCGGCACCGTGATCGACGCCGGCCCGGCCTCCGGCTTCGGCAACTGGGTCCGCGTGAAGCACGAGGACGGCACCATCACCGTCTACGGCCACATGTCCACCATCGACGTCACCGTGGGCCAGCAGGTCCAGGCCGGCCAGAAGATCGCCGGCGTCGGCAACGAGGGCTTCTCCACCGGCCCGCACGTGCACTTCGAGGTCTACCCCACCGAGGGCAACGCCGTGGACCCCGTGCCGTGGCTGCGTGAGCGCGGCGTCGAGATCTAGGACCCGCCCACACTTTCACCGGGACACGAAAAACCCGCTGCAGGACCACCCTCTCCGGTCCGGCAGCGGGTTTTCCCGTGCGCTGTCCCCTACAGCTTCTCCATCGGCACCCCGCCGATGAGCATGAGCCGCACCGTGCCGTTGGTGCCGAAGTCGATCGTCACCGTGGCCTTCACACCCTTGCCGTCGACGCTCTTGACCGTGCCGAGACCGTACTTGTCGTGGTTGACCCGGTCACCGACCTCCAGCTCCAGCGGCTTGCCCGCCGGACGCAGCAGCCCGCCGCCACGCGACGGCGACGACGAGGCACCCGACGAACGCTGGGACGACTTCTGGAACGACTTCTGGGAACCGCCCCGGGAACCGGACCAGCCGCCACCGCCGAAGCTCGTGCCGTCGGCGTAGCCACCGGAGGAACCCCAGCCGTCCGACCAGGCCGGTGCGGGCTCCTCACGGATCCAGTCGACGAGTTCGCCGGGGATCTCGGCGAGGAACCGCGACGGCGGATTGTTCTGCGGGGTGCCCCAGCTCGACCGCGTCATCGCACGCGTCAGGTACAGGCGCTGACGGGCACGGGTGATACCGACGTAGGCCAACCGCCGCTCCTCCGACAGTTCCGTCGGGTCACCGAGGGCGCGCATGTGCGGGAACTGGCCGTCCTCCCAGCCGATGAGGAAGACCACCGGGAACTCCAGGCCCTTGGCGGTGTGCAGGGTCATCAGGGTGACCATGTCCTGGTCCTCGGCGGGGATCTGGTCGGCGTCGGCGACCAGGCTGACCCGCTCCAGGAAGGCCTGCAGGCTCCCCGGCTCCGGCTCGCCCTCGGCGAGCACGGCGTCCTCCGCTGCGTTCTCCGCAGCGCCGTCAGCAGCACCCTCCGCCTGCGCGGAAGAAGCCTCCGACGGCATCGCCTCGTAGGCGGCGAGGTTCGCCGCCTCCTGGGAGAACTCGTGGCCCACGGACACCAGCTCGTTGATGTTGTCCAGGCGGGTGCCGTCCTGCGGGTCATTGGAGGACTCCAGCTCGGAGGCGTAGGAGGTGAAGTCCAGCACCGCGCGCACGACTGCGCCGACGTCCGGGATGCCCAACGACTCCCCGTCGGAGGTGCGCATCACCGCCGACTCCGTCTCGGTGCGCAGCCCGTCCATCATCTCCAGGAAGCCGGCGATGGCGTTGCGCCCGCGCGCGCTGAGACCCGGCACCTCGCCACGTCCGGCGGCGGCGAGCCCGGCGGCGAAGCTCAGCCCCATGTTCTCGGCGTGCACCCGGACCTGGGACAGCGCCCGGTCACCGATACCCCGGCGCGGGGTGTTGATGATGCGGCGCAGGCCCATCGTGTCGTCCGGGTTGTCGAGCACCTTGAGGTAGGCGACGATGTCGCGGATCTCCTTGCGCTCGTAGAACCGGGTGCCGCCGACGACCTTGTACGGCAACCCCGAGCGCACGAGCACGTCCTCCACCACACGCGAGGAGTTGTTCGTCCGGTACATCACGGCGATGTCGCCGTAGGTCGCGTCGCCCCGGTCGACGAGCTCGTCGACGGTCTGGGCGATGAACCTGGCCTCGTCGTGCTCGTTGTCGGCGACGTACCCGCCGATCAACGCGCCGTCGCCGGAGTCCGTCCACAGGTTCTTGTCACGACGGCCCTGGTTCCTGGCGATCACCGAGTTCGCCGCCGACAGGATGTTCTGCGTGGAGCGGTAGTTCTGCTCCAGCAGGATCGTGCGCGCGTGCGGGTAGTCGCGCTCGAACTCCTCGATGTTGCGCACCGTGGCCCCGCGGAAGGCGTAGATCGACTGGTCCGCGTCGCCGACCACGCACAGCTCGGCGGGCTCGGCACCGGGTGCCGCGCCGTCCCCGTCCCCGCCGACGAGGGTGGACACCAGCACGTACTGCGCGTGGTTGGTGTCCTGGTACTCATCGACGAGGATGTGGCGGAAGCGCCGCCGGTAGTGGTCGGCGATACCGCCGTTGTTGCGCAGCAGGCCCACGACCTCACCGATGAGGTCGTCGAAGTCCACGGCGTTGGCCTGCCGCAGACGCACCTGGTAATCCCGGTACACCTGGGCGATGGTCTCCCGGTGCCGGTTGCCGTCCTCCTGCGCCTCGGTGAGTGCGTCCTGCGGGTCCTGCAGTTCGTTCTTCCAGTTGGAGATCACGCTGAGCACCGCACGCGGGGCGAACTCCTTGGCGTCCAGGCTGCGGTCGCGCAGGATCATGGTGACCAGACGCTTCATGTCGTCGGAGTCGTAGATCGTGAAGTTCGAGTTCAACCCCTCGACCAGCTGGGCGTTGGCGCGCAGGATGCGCACGCACACCGAGTGGAAGGTCGACACCCACATACGTTCGGCCGTCGGGCCGACGAGTCCGCCGATGCGCTCGCGCATCTCCGCGGCCGCCTTGTTGGTGAAGGTGATCGCCAGGACCTGCCACGGGGCTACCCCACCGGCCAGCAGCCAGGCGATACGCCGGGTGAGCACACTGGTCTTTCCGGAACCGGCGCCGGCGACGATGAGCAACGGCGAGCCGGTGTGCGTGACCGCCTCACGCTGCGCGGGGTTCAACCCGTCCAGCAGCTGGTCGCGGGTCTGGGTGCTCATCACCCGCCCCGGTGCCGCCCCGTCGACCGACGGATCACGCGGTGCTGCGGCGACCTGCGGCAGGGGCGCGAGGTGGGAAGCGTTCTCCGACATCTCGGCGAGCAACGCGGCGGCGTCCTCCGGCGGGCCGTCCTCCTCGTCCGGCGGCGGCTCCCACAGGCCGTCCTGACCGTCCCACGGCCCGGGCGGCGGCTCCGTGGGCAGCGGGATCTGATCGAAGGGGTCGGACTGGCCCGGATTCACTGTCGCGTTCTCCTGTCGGTTGGGGTCACGTTCACCCTACAACCCCGCACGGACGTAGAATCGCCACCATGACAAACGACATGGAGTTCTCCAGCGGGACCGATGATCCGTTGTCCGACGCCCAGATCCAGGACTACCGCAAGGAGATCAACGAACTGGACCGGACGATCATCGAGGCGGTCAAGCGCCGCTCGGAGATCTCGAAGATCATCGGCCGCACCCGCACCGCCTCCGGCGGGACGAAGCTCGTCTACTCCCGTGAGACGGCGATCCTCAACCAGTTCCGTGCCGAGCTCGGACCTGAGGGCATCGCCATCGCGAACTCCCTGCTCCAGCTCGGCCGAGGCCGGCTCGGCGCCTGATCAAACCAGCCTGATCAGCCCAGACGCAGCCCGGCGCCGACCCCGCCGGCGGCGTCCATCTCGGCGGCGACGGCGTCCCAGCTGCTCGCCACGACCGGTGAGTGCATGGGGCCCTGCAGCGGGGTGGTGCAGGACGGCAGTCCGGCGAACCCGCCGCTGAGCAGGCCGACCAGCCGGCCACCGGCGTACACCGGTGCGCCGGAGTCTCCGTGGGAGGCGCAGACGTGCATCACGAAACCGGTGTCCGAGGTCGCGAACTGCGGCCCGCAGGACGTGCCGGTGGCGATGCCCGTCTTGCACACCTGCGCGCCCGCCGCCGGCTGGCCGCCGCCGAGGGCGCTGATGGACGCGGCGTTGTAGCTGCTCGTCACCTGCGCACTGTCGTTGAGCAGGATGACGCCGTTGTCCATGGCCCCGTTGCGCTGGAAGGTGCCGACGACGGTGCCCTCCGGGTCGTCGGCGGAGCGCACCTCGTCCCCGGGCGTCCCGCAGTGCCCGGCGGTGACCGCGACGGCGTTGCCCGCGGCATCGTGGCCGGCGACGGTGGCCGTGCACAGCGACGGGCCGACGATCAGCGGGGTGGACGGGCCGACGAGGACGGCCGGGCGGGCGTCCTGCGCGGCGGCGGGCACCCCCGGGGAGGTGAAGTACTGGCCCTGCACCCGGTGCGGGGCGGGCTCACCGGTGGCGGTGAGGACGTCGTCGACGACCTCACCCACCGAGGGGAGTGCAGGTAGCGCCGGTAGAGCCGGCGCGGCAGAGGCGGCCGGGGCCACGAGGCTGCCGATCAGGACGGTGGCTGCGGTGGTCGCCGCGGCGACCGCCAGCCGGCGGAGGATCGAGAGGGTCATGTCGGTCACTTCTTCCCAGCCGAGCGGCGCGGCCATGGTCACTCGTGGCCGGACACGTGAGGATACTTTCTCCCGCCACCCTATCCTCCCGGGTGAGCACCCGGCCCGGTGACGCAGCACACCGCGCCCCTACCTCACCCCCGCGACCACCCCGGCGTGCCTGTTTGTGACCGGGCGGGACAGAAAACGGTATTCACATGACCATATAACCACCTATTCCCCACCATATCGCCATTGACTTCCCACACGTTCCCACAGATACTGGGGACATGTACGCGCCACAGCGCCAGGACGTCATCGCCGGTCAGATCCAGGACCTCGGCGGTGCCTCCGTGTCCGAGCTCGCCGAACGCTACGGCGTCTCGGCCGAGACGGTCCGCCGGGACCTCGACACGCTCGAACGCCAGCAGCGGGTCACCCGCGTCCACGGCGGTGCCGTCCCGTTCCGCGTCCACAGCGGCAACGAGCACACCGTCGCCACCCGCGCCACGTCCTCGAAGGACGCCAAGGTGCGCATCGCCGCCGCGGCCGCCGGGCACTTCCCGCCGTCCGGCGGCTCCGTCCTCGTCGACTCGGGGACGACGACCGCCCTGCTGTGCCAGCACCTCGCCGAGCGCACCGACCTCACCGTGGTCACCAACTCCGTCCTGCTGTCCTACGAGCTCTCGCTGCAGGGCCCGACCACCGACGGCCGTCGGCTGCACCTCGTCGGCGGGCGGGTGCGTGGCATCACCCAGTCCGTCGTGGGGGCGGAGTCGGTGTCCGGGCTGCGTGGCCTGCGCGCCGACGTCGCCTTCCTCGGCGCCAACGGCGTCACCACCGACTTCGGCTTCTCCACCCCGGACCCGTCCGAGGCGCAGACCAAGGCGGCGATGACCGGTGCCGCGCGAAGACGCATCGCCCTGGTCGACCGGTCGAAACTCGGAGAGGAACTGCTCTGTGCCTTCGCCACCGTCGACGACGTCGACCTCCTCATCACCGACGCACCCCCGGACGACCCCGTCGTCAGGGGACTCCGACAACAAGGAATGGACGTGATTCACACGTGATCATCACCGTCACACCCAACCCCAGCATCGACCGCACCCAGCGGCTCCCCGGCCCGCTGGACGTCGGCGGGGTCAACCGGGTCGTCTCCGGGACCGACCAGGCCGGCGGTAAGGGCGTCAACGTGGCCACCGTCGTCCACCACGCCGGTGAGGACGTGGTGGCCGTGGTCCCCGCCGAGCACCACGGCGACTTCGCCGACCTGGTGCGTGCCGGCGACGTCCCGGTGCGTTTCGTCGGCGGCGGCGCGGTGCGGGTGAACCTCACCCTCACCGACGGTGAGGGGGTCACCACCAAGATCAACTCCCCCGGCGACGCGTCCGCCGACGGCCGTTCCCTCACCGACGCCGTGGACCAGACCATGTCGGAGGTCACCGGGCGCGGGGTCAGCGGGCCGCACTGGCTCGTGCTCGCCGGCTCCCTGCCGCCCGGATTCCCCGACGACTGGTACGCGCGCATGACCGCCACCGCCCACGAGCAGGGTTTCCGTGTGGCCGTCGACACCTCCGACGCCGCCCTGGCCGCGCTGGTCGACCTGTCGGACCGCAACCCGGCCGCCGCGCCCGACCTGATCAAGCCGAACTCCCACGAGCTCGCGCAGATCGTCGGCGGCGACGGTGACGCCATGGAAGACGCCGCGGCCGGCGGCGACCTCACCGCCGTCACCGCCGCAGCGTCCTCCCTGCTCGACCGCGGTTTCGGCGCCGCGCTGATCTCCCTGGGCGCCGCCGGCGCACTGCTGGTCACCCGCGACGGCGACAGCGGCGCCTGGTTCTGCCCCAGCCCGAAGGTGTCCGCGGTCTCGACCGTCGGCGCCGGGGACTCCACCCTCGCCGGCTACGTCATCGGCGCCGCCCGTGAGCAGGACGCCCCGGCCAGGCTCGCCCTCGCCGTCGCGCACGGCTCCACCGCCGTCACCCTGCCGGGCACCACCCTGCCCACGCCCGACGACCTCCCGTCCGACCTTCCCGAATCAAGGAGAGTATGACAATGACCACGTCACCACCCACCACGCCGGGCGGTCCCGACGACCGACCGGTCATCATCCCCGAACTCGTCTCCCTCGACGCGGACATCCCGGCCGAGAAGGAGGCCGTACTCACCGCCCTGGCCGACCTGCAGGTCAAGGCCGGTCGCGCCTCGGAGACCACGCAGCTGCTGGCGGACATCCACGCCCGTGAGGAGAAGGCCGCCACCGGACTGCCCGGCGGCATCGCCATCCCCCACTGCCGCACCACCGCGGTGGAGGAACCCTCGCTCGGTTTCGCCCGGCTGAAGACCCCCACCGACTTCGGGGCGGACGAGAAGGACGCCGACGGCAACCCGCGCGGCACCGACCTGGTGTTCATGATCCTCGCCCCCGAGGGCGCCGGCAGTGCACACATGAAGGTGCTCAGCACCCTGGCCCGCGCGCTGGTGAAGAAGGACTTCGTCGCCGCACTGCGCGCCGCGGAGTCCGAGGAGGAGGTCGTCACCCTGGTCACCGACGTCCTCAACAAGAAGAAGGCGCCGAAGAAGTCGGCTGAACCCGCCGCGGCGCCTGCGGAGTCGGCGGCACCGGCGGCAGGCGCGTCCCGGGTGGTCAAGCTCGTCGGCGTCACGTCCTGCCCCACCGGCATCGCCCACACCTACATGGCCGCCGACGCCCTCACCCAGGCCGCCGACGCCCGTGACGACGTGGAACTCGTCATCGAGACCCAGGGCTCCTCCGGCGGCGACAAGCTGACCAAGGCCCAGATCGACGAGGCCGACGCCGTCATCTTCGCCCACGGCGTGGGTGTGCGCGACATCGAACGCTTCGCCGGCAAGCCCGTCGTCGACGTGCCCGTGAAGAAGGGCATCTCCGACCCGGACGAACTGATCGACCGGGCGGTCACCGCCTCCACCGCCGACAACCCGCACCGGGTCTCCGCCTCCGGCGGCAGCTCCGGTGACGGTGACGACGAGGACGGCGACGTCGGCTGGGGACGCCGCATCCAGCAGTCCATCATGACCGGTGTGTCCTACATGGTGCCCTTCGTCGCCGCCGGTGGTCTGCTCATGGCCCTCGGCTTCGTGATCGGCGGCTACAACGTGGCCAACGTGTGGCAGGACGTGGTCCAGGACTACTCGCTGTGGGACCTTCCCGAGCGCCTGCCCTACACCCTCGACGGCGTAGAGATGCTGCTGACCGATGAGTCGGGGCTGCGGCTCTACCTCGGTGCGGTGTTCTTCGGTGGCGGTGACGTGGCCATGAGCTTCCTGGTCGCCGCGCTGTCCGGCTACACCGCCTACGCGCTGGCCGGACGGCCCGGCATCGTGCCCGGTTTCGTCGGCGGCGCCATCTCCGTGCTCGTCGGCGCCGGCTTCATCGGCGGCCTGATCACCGGTGTCATCGCCGGCCTGGTCGCGATGTGGATCCAGTCCTGGAAGGTGCCGCGCTGGCTCGGCTCCATGATGCCCGTGGTCATCATCCCGCTGCTGGCCACACTGGTCACCGCCGCGTCGATGTTCCTCCTGCTCGGCCGACCGCTGGCCGCCCTGATGGATGCACTGCAGAGCTGGCTGGCCGAGATGTCCGGCTCCTCGGCGGTCATCCTGGGCCTGATCATCGGCCTGATGATGTGCTTCGACCTCGGCGGACCGGTCAACAAGTCCGCCTACCTGTTCGCCACCGCCGGGCTGTCCACCGGTGACACCGCCTCGCTGCAGATCATGGCGGCGGTCATCGCCTCCGGTATGGTGCCGCCGCTGGCGCTGGCACTGGCCACGACCGTGCGCCCGAAGCTCTTCAGCAAGGACGAGCGGGAGAACGGCAAGTCCTCCTGGCTGCTCGGTGCGTCCTTCATCACCGAGGGTGCGATCCCCTTCGCCGCAGCCGACCCGCTGCGCGTGATCCCCTCCATGATGGTCGGTGGCGCCGTCACCGGTGCACTGTCCATGGCCTTCGAGGTCGGGAGCCGTGCCCCGCACGGTGGTATCTGGGTGATGCCGCTGATGGACAACTGGTGGGGCTTCCTCATCGCCGTCATCGCCGGCACCGTGGTCTCCGTGATCGCCGTCGTGGTGGTCAAGCAGGTCACCGGCACCTCGGCACCCGGCGGCGACAAGAAGGCTGCCGACGCGTCCGACGCCGAACAGCCGGCGACCGTGTAACCGCGACGGTTGAGCGGCTACGCCGCGGCGCCGTTGACGCTCATCCCGCCGTCGGCGTCCACCCGGACGTCGGCGGCGAAGGCGGCGGCGAGGTTGATCCGCTGCCAACTGCCCACCTCACGCCCGTTGGCGGACTGGTCGTCCAGCGGGAAACCCGCCGGCAGGGCCGTGGCCGCCAGCACCCGGGCACGCTGGCCCCAGGACAAGTCCGGGAACGCGTTCACCAGCAACTCCGGCGCTCCCTGCGGGACGGTGAGAGCGGCGTCCTGCTCCCCCACACGGCCCATACCCTGGGTCATACGCTCGGTGAACTCCGCGACCGCGTCATCCGTCGTCCGGTAGGCCGTGTCCTGCGCGACCGCCTCGGCCAGGGGCCGTCCGGTCCGCCACTCCAGCTCCGCACGGAGTTCCTCACCGGCCCCGGTCAGCACCTCCCGCATGCGCGGGTCATTCCACCGGTCACCCGCGGCAGCCTGGCCGGTCATCCGCCCGCCGATGACGTCCAGCGGGTAGTGCACCCCCATCACCATGCGGTTGTAGCCCGCCTCCGCACCGCGCGCGAGCAGCTGCGGGGCGAGCTCCGGGAGCAGCACCGCCAGCAACGTCGTCGTCCAGCTCGCCTGGTTCGTGTGCCCCGAGGGGAACGCCTTCGATCCGCCGAGCGCGTAGAGGTCCTCGTTTCCACCGCCGGTGTGCTTCGTGATCCTCTCCGGCGCCACCTCGAAGGGGCGGTCGTAGCCGAAGATCTCCTTCTCGATCAGCGTGGAGCTGGCCAGACCACCAGCCCTCGAGAGGTACCCGGAGTCCATCAGCGCCCGCGTCTTCGGCAGCCGGTTCTCCGCCAGCGCGGTGCGTAGGGCAGAGCCGAGCTCCTCGCCGAACCCGTCCGACAGGGCCGTGAGCAGGTCGCCGTCGTCCGCGGCGGCGTCCACCTGGGCGCGCGCCACCGTCGCGGCGTCCGCGGAGTTGTTGACCCCGACCACGGTGTCCAGGCTCTCCGCCATGACCTCCGGGTGGTTGGCCCGCAGATCCTCGAAACTGCTGACCACCGAGTAGTAGGTGCCGTTGCCGTAGGAGCTGATGTCGGAGACGTACCAGCCGTAGTCCGACGGCGCCAACGGCTGCGGCACCGGGGCGCCGGCGTGCTGCACCGGCGGCACCGTCGCCGGGAGGTACTCCCCCACCTGCCCCGCGACGTCCGGAACCTGCGCCTGGGCGGGGACGACGGTCACCGCCGCGCCGGTGGCGAGCACCGTGAGCGCGGTGAGCACGGTGAGCGCTGTGAGCGGGCGGGACGCAGCGGGGCGTCCTGCATTTCTGCGGGACTTGTTCCGTGGGGCGGGCGTTCGGGTACTGGACGGCGTCACCGGGTTCTCCTCTGTCATAACCGTTACCGTGGATCGACCGGACGGGCTGCCGGACAGACCGACGGTACGGGCCCCTGATGACGGGCGTATGAACACCAGGTGGCCCACTGGCGAAACTCGCGCGCCGAGGTCGATACGCGTTCCCCTTCAAAACCGAGGGTGATCTGTGTCACAATAGTAGGGGTACGCGGGCCGCAGACGAACGGCCCACCGCAGTGACAAGGAGGTTGTCATGGCAAACCGCAGGAACCAGGAGTACGTCCGCCACGACGAGGGCGTGTACGGCCCCGGCTCAGTCGCATGGAAGGTCTGGACGTTCCCGGCGTCCGCCCTGCACGGCTTCGCCCGCGCCGTCACCATCGAGCACCTCGACCCCGACCTCGTGGCGGCCGTCGACGACTCCGGACAGGTCGTGCAGCGCACGCCCATCCGCTACGACCGCACCATGGAGTACTTCGCCGCCGTCCTGTTCGCCGACGCACGGACCGTGACCCGGATGTCCGACATCCTCATGAAGGTCCACTCCCGGGCGTACGGGACCAACAAGGTCACCGGCAACGGCTACGACTCGAACAACCCCGACTCACAGTTGTGGATCCTGGTCACCGCATGGCACTCGATCCTTTACGTGTACGAGAAGTTCGGCCCCGGGAAGCTCTCCCGCGACGAGGAGAACGAGTACTGGCAGGCCTGCGCCACCGCAGCGAAGTTCCAGCCCATCGACCCCGCGGACGTCCCCCGCACCCGCGGGGAGGTCCAGAAGTACTTCGACGACTGGCGTGAGCGACTGTCCGCCTCCGAGGCCGCGGTGTTCAACATCAACCACATCCTCAACGGGTTCGAGACCGCGTTCGTGGACCTTCCCAAACCGCTCCGTGCCGTGGTCCGCCCGTTCTTCCGCCGCGGCGTGATAGCCACCTACCCCCGCTGGATGCGCGGCATGATGGGACTAAAGCAGTCCAAGCTGACCGACACACTGATGGTCGCGTTGTGGAAGCCGGTCTTCGCCGCCTTCAAGCACCTGCCCGACCTGGAGATCCTGTTCCTGGAGAACACCTGCCCCCGGGCGGTGCGCTACATCGAGCCGGCGATCCGCGGCATCCCCGCCGAGTCGCCGAAGGTGTACACCCCGGAGGTCGCCCGACGGGAGTGGGGCGACCCGCGCACCCCGCTGGAACAGCAGCAGGACCTCCTGGCCAAGCGCAACGAGGGCGAGGGGGTGAAGACCTACGAGCACAACCACCACGACGAGATCCTCGAGTTCAAGCAGGCCGAGCGGGAGGCTGAGGAGCAGACCGACGGTTCCGGCCTCTCCGCCGCCTCGTAGGGAAAGCCGGCCGCTCTTTTGCTACGGCAGGTCGACTGCGGCGACCGAGCCGTCACGCCGGTGGTCCGCGGCACCGCTGACCCGCGGGTCCTGAACGCGGATCACGCTGAGACCGGAGTCGAAGCGTCCGGACTCCAGGTCGTGACCCCAGTCCTCCAGCAGACCGCGCATCTTCTTCTGCTCGGCGTCGCCGCGCGCGGAGTACACGCTGTTGCGGTTCGTGGCGCCGAAGTTCGGCATACGCACCGCCTCGTCCGGGCTAAGGTCCCAGTCCACCATCGCCACCAGGGCCTTGACCACGTAGGACGGGATCTTGCGCCCGCCGGGCGAACCGAGGGCCATGAGCGGGTCGTCGCCGGAACCGAAGACGAGCACCGGTGACATCATCGTGCGCGGCCGCGCGCCGGGTTCGCGGTGGTTCGGTTCGCCGGGCTCCGCACGGCGGCTGAAGTTGTCCAGAGAGTTGTTCAGGAAGTAGCCGTTCTCCTGCTTCCCGCTGCCGAAGCTACGCTGCAGCGTGGTCGTCAGGCTCGCCATGCTGCCGGCCGAGTCACGAACGGTGACCTGGGAGGTCCCCTGGTCGTCGCTGTCCTCGTACTCGCCGTCCATCCCGCCGAGCTCCTCCGGATCCAGGCCGCTGAGCGTCTTCTTCTGCCGGATGGAGTCCGCGGCGTCGTCCAGGTGGTCCTCGTCGGTGACGATGTCCTCGACGTAGTCCCCGAGGTAGTCCTCGGTAGCCTCGGTCTCCTCGCCCATCCAGGTGTTGGCGTTGGTGAACGCGATGCGTTCGGCCTCCATCACCAGGTGCTGCGCGGTCGCCCGCGGCACCCCGTCCTTCGGGGTCAGCCGGGCCAGGTCCAGCCGGTCCAGGATGCCGAGCGCCTCGGCGACGACCATCATGCCGGTCTGCGTGGAGTCCGGGCCGCACACGGAGTGCCCCTGGTAGTCCACGCACAGCGGGTCGGACGGCTCGATCGGGTCGTCGGTGCCCTTCAGGCCCGCCAGATATTCGGCGTACTGCTCGTTGGTGAGCGTGTCGCCGGCCTCCGGCAGGTCGTCGAAGAGTTCGCTGCGCGCCGACATGGCCTTGGCGAGCCGCTCGGTGACCTCGAATCCCTCCGACGCCAGCGTCCTCGCCGGGGCCGTCAGGTCCTCCAGTGACTTCGTCCCGAATCGGGCGCGCAACGAGTCCATCAGACGGTCGGTCTGCGGTACGCCCACCGACTCGTCGTCGTAGGACGTGTCGTCCTGCGGCGCGTAGACGGTGCCGTCGAAGCTCTCCGTGGTGCCCGACTGGGCGTCGTGGTAGACCACCAGGCCACCACCGCCCGGGCCGGAGTACTGCGGTTCCGTGAGGCCCAGGACGTACTGGGCGGCGACGACGGCGTCGGCCGCCGTGCCACCGTCGGCGAGCACGCCGCAGGCCGCCTCCGTGGCGGCGGGGTCCGGGGTGGACACCATGCCACCGTCCACGGACCCGGTGGCCTCAACGCCACCGTCACCACCGTCACGGCAGGTGTCGTCCGGCGCCGTCGGCAGCGGGTCCGGGGCCGGGGGTTCGTCCCTGCCTGACCCGCCGATCGTGCACGAGCTGACCATCACGACGACCAACAGTACGCCCGCGAGCTGCCGGAGCTTCAGGCCCACGCCATCACCGGGACCGCGACTGCGGCGCAGCCGGCCAGCGACAGGCCCATGCCCAGCGAGGTTCGTTTCGCCCCGTACTGCACGAGGTCGTTGGCGATGATGGCCGGCAGCACGCAGAACACCACGTTCTGCGGCCCGCCGAAGCGCAGCCCCCACACGGTGGCCGCCACCAGCTCAAGCGCGGTGACCAGGGTGAACGCCAGGGCGCACAGGAGCACGAAGCGGTCCTTGCCGAACAGCGGGACCGTGCGCGAGTACGGCAGGTACACGGCGAGCAGCAGCAGCGTCGCCACCGCAAGCACCACCAGGTACGTCCAGCTCGTCAGCGCGGCGACCATGACGCCCGCGGTGACGTAGCCGCCGGTACGCAGCTTGTGGGAGCGCACCGTGCCCTCCTGCACCAGCACGGCGAAGAGCACCGACAGGGCGCTCATGAGGAAGAGCCTCGGCAACGGTTCGACGTCCGCGTGGGTGATGCTGTCGGCCAGGGACAACGGCAGGACCGTGGAGGTCAGCAGCGTGATCGCCAGGCCGAGGACGCCGGTGAGCGGAACCATCCACGCCAACGGGACCATCGAACGCACCACACCCTGTTTGATCAGCGAGTTGCAGATCATGCCGGGCACGATCACGCCGACCAGGGCGAGTCCGTCGCCGGGCACCCCGCCGAGCACCCAGGAGGTGACCGCGAGCCACAGGCCGCCGCAGGCCACGCCCACGCCCAGGCCGATGGCGAAGATCTGGCGGGGACGGGGCAGGAAGATCTTCAGGATGACGTACCTGATCAGCAGGTATCCGACGAGTGCGGAGCCGAGCGTGGCGAGCACGTTGAGCGGCATGTACAGCGAGGACGCCAGGTAACCGACGGCCAGCGAGCCGCCGACGGAGATCTGCCGGCGCCGGAAGTAGAGGTAGCTCACCAGCAGGCCGGTGAGGAACGTGACGTGGACGAGGTCGGTGAGGAACCCGTAGGAACCGATGTACTGGTAGGTCACGCCGCGACCGCCTCGATGTGCTCCTCGGCCAGGGCGCCGACATAGCGCTCCATGGCCGTGACGTGCTCGGTGTGGATGTTGACCATGCCGAAGATGGCCACGTCCTCACCCTCGAAACCGGCGCGGGCGCGGGCCACGAGGTCGCGGCCGTCCGCACCCTGCTCGCCGTCGAGGTCGCTGGTGGTGACGATCTTCTCGTCGGGGACGCCGGCGTTGAGCAGCTTCTGGCGGACCACGTCCTGGATCTCGCCGTAGAGCACGACGCGGTCGACGTCGCCGGCCAGGTCGGTGGCGACGAGGTCGACGAACATGGCGGCGCGGTCGGTGCGGTCGGCGCGGTTGTTCAGCGCCACGACCCTGCGGCATGGCGGCAGGTCCTCGTCCAGGACGTCGTGGAAGACCCGCGTGGTGGACTCCCAGTCGTTCACGGCGAACATCGGCACCCAGTAGAACGGGCCGGTCGAGACGTCGCGGACGTGGGCGATGCGGGTGGTTCCCGGGTCGGGCTCGGCGGAGATCATGCCGCGGGCGGCGACGTCGGCGTCGATGCCGAGCGCCTCGGCCACGGCGAGTGCCACCGCCACGTTCTCCTCGAACTGGCGGTAGTCGAATCGGCTGCACAGGCTGCGGGAGAGTTCACTCTCCTGGGCCACGATGAGACGTGAACCGC
The DNA here is from genome assembly GCF_052377355.1 of Corynebacterium sp. AOP40-4SA-5. Classification (NCBI taxonomy): domain Bacteria; kingdom Bacillati; phylum Actinomycetota; class Actinomycetes; order Mycobacteriales; family Corynebacteriaceae; genus Corynebacterium; species Corynebacterium sp. AOP40-4SA-5. The sequence continues at coordinate 2,595 of NZ_JBQSWS010000016.1, read as the reverse complement.
GGTCCTCGCAGTGCCGGCGGATGAGCCGGACGAGCTTCGGGTCGCGCTCACCGGTGATCACCAGGCCACCCTGGGGCACCGTGGAGCACAGGGACGCCGCGATCTCCTCGAGTGTGTCGCCCATGTCCTCCTGGTGGTCCAGCCGGACGTTGGTCAGCACCGTGATCGGGGAGCGCAGGATCACGTCCTGGCACAGGGACTGGTACTTCGGCTTGACCGCCATGCACTCCACGACCAGGGCCTCGACCGGGTCGTCGGCGCCGTCGATCCACTCGGCGAGGAAGCGGTACTGCTCGTTGATGTTGGCCGGGCCGGTGCGCTTGATGGGGTGCTCGCCGGCCTGGCTGTCGATGACGCACGCGTAGGTGCCGGTGGTCTTCGAGATCGTGGTCTTCCCGGCCTCCCGGAGCACGCCGCCGATCATGCGGGTGACCGTGGACTTACCGCGGATGCCGTTCACGTGGACGTTGATGTCCAGGCTGTCCATCCGCCGACGGTGACGGACTTCCTTACGATGGAAAGCCGCTATCCCGGTTGTCGCAGTCAATGCGGACAGGGACAGAAAAGCGAGCATGAATGAAACTCCTTGGAGAGGATACGTGAGGGGGTATGGCAACGTAACAGGTCCGAAACATTGCCCGAGTTAATGTTTTAGGCTGGTAAAGCTCCAGGTAGGAGCTCCGCACTGTGGGCACACTAACTTGCCTACCCCACCCTTGCAACCCCGGGAGGTACTTTATTCGCGTTAAATGGAACCGGGTTAGCGAGTTTTTCCGCAAGCGCCGAATATAGGCACGGTATTGGATTCTGGCTCAATTAAGTTTTCGATACGTATTAAATAACGCTATTGCGCGGACAGCGCCGAACCACCCGCCCGTGCGTCTGCCTCGGCAAACACCGTCCCGTCCGCCACGGAGACCACGCTCAGACCACTGTCGGTCCCCACGATCTGGCCCGCGACCGTCCCCTCGACGTAGGTCGCGTCACGTCCGGTCGCCCCGTAGTTGTCGGCGTCCACGGCGTCCCGCGCCGTCATCCCCCGGTCCAGGATCCCTACCGTGGTCTTGATCACATAGGACGGGATGGCCCCGCCGCCGGGACTCCCCAGCGCGAGGAACGGCGTCCCGTCGCGGAACACGATCACCGGGCTCATTGCCGTCTTCGGGCGCACCCCGGCCGCCCGCTGGTTCGTCGCCTTCGTCGAGGTACTGAAGTTCGCCATCGAGTTGTTCATGAAGTAGCCGTTGCGCAGCTCGCCGGACCCGAAGTGCTGGTGCAGCGTGGTCGTCACGCTGGCCATGCTCCCGTCTCCGTCACGCACGGTGATCTGCGAGGTCCCCTCCTCCCGGTTGGGCAGGTACGTCCCCGCATCGCCCTTGAGCGGGTCCGGCTCGATCCGCCCCAGCGTGGAATCCGGGTCGATCCGCGCGGCCTGCTTCTTCAGGTGCTCCGGATCGGTGACCAGGGAGTCCACGTAGTTACGGGAGAGCTCCGGGTCCACCGTGGGGTCCTGCATCCAGGTGTTGCCGTTGGCCAGGGCGAGACGTTCCGCCTCGGTGACCACGTGCTGCGGGTCGTCCCCGAGCTCCAGCTGGTCGAGGATCCCGAGGGCCTCCCCCACGACCATCATGCCGGTACCGGTGGAACCCGGGCCGCAGACCTCGGTGTCGCGGTAGTCGGCGCACAGGGCGTCCTCGGAGGCGATCCGGCCGGAGACCTTCAGTCCGCGCAGGTAGGACGCGTAGGACGGATTGGTCAGCTCGTCCCCCGGCACCGGGAGGTTCGCCGAGGACACCCCCGGCCACGGCATACCCGTCATCACGTCGTGCCGGCGCTTCACCGCCCCCACGAAGCGCTTGCTGGCCTGGAATCCCCCGTCCGCGAGCTCGGCGACGGGCGCCAGGACGTCACTGAACTTCTTCGCCCCGTACGTACCCTGGATCGTGCGCATGAGCTGAGGCGTCTGCGGGACGCCGGAGACACCGGTGCCGTCGTCACCCTGCGGCGCGGGCACCGAGGCGTTCCACGTGCGCGTCTCGCCGGACGCAGCGTCGTGGTAGACCGCGACGGCCCCGCCGCCGGGCCCCGAGGACTGCGGCTCGGTGAGGCCGAGGGTGAACTGTGCGGCGGCGACGGCGTCCGCCGCCGTCCCGCCGTCCGCCAGCGTCCGGCACGCGATGTCGGACGCGTAGGGGTCCGGGGTGACCACCACCGCATCGTCCTTCGCCCCCGTCGCCGACAGCGAGCGTGACACCTGCGTGGAGTCCTCGCACGACTGCCCTGCCTTGAACGACGCCTCCTGGATGGCCGGGCTCGTGGCCTCGACCCCCGGCCCCCCGTCGGTCCCGGTGCAGGCCGCCAGCAGCCCGACCGTCGTCAACACGGTCACCGTGGTTCGGATGCGCTTCACCGGGCACTCTCTTTCGGGTGTGAGGGTCCTGAAAAATCATATCGGGCTCCCTGCACCCTAACCCATCGCCGAGGCCCGCAGGAGAAAGCCCCGCATCACACCATGGTGCCTGACCTCGCCAGATACCCCGGAGGGTACCCGGGCGCACGGGGGCGGAAATCGAGCGTGGGATGTCTGAATCACCG
>NZ_JBQSWS010000015.1:0-85975 GCF_052377355.1 Corynebacterium sp. AOP40-4SA-5 | reverse complement strand
TGCGGGCCAGCTACAGGCCGGATCAGCCCACGTTGTAGTGGACGACCAGGTTCAGTCCGATGATGGCGGCGATCCAGATCACCGCGGTGGTGACCGTCAACCGGTCGAGGTTCTTCTCCACCACCGTGGAGCCCGACAGGCTCGACTGCATACCGCCACCGAACAGGCTGGACAGGCCGCCGCCCTTCCCCTTGTGGAGAAGAACGGAGAGTCCCAGAATGAGGCTGGTGACCACCAGAAGGATCTGGAGGGTGAGAACCATGCGAACTGCCTTACGTCGGTCGGGGCCATGCGATAACCACACCATCATAGCCCACCGCCGGACATCGTGACACCCACGACACCCCGCACCAGGCACACGGGCCCTAGCCCGAGTTGCGCAGCCCCGTGGCCAGCCCGTTCATGGTCAGGCGGATGCCGTCGAGCACGTCCTCGCTGCGGTCCCCGGCACGGTAGCGGCGCAGCAGCTCCAGTTGCAGCAGGTTCAGCGGCAGCAGGTACGGGAACCGGTTGCGCACCGACATCGCCAGTGCAGGGTTGTCGGTGACCAGGCTGTCCTGCCCGGTGACCTTCAGGCACATGTCCAGGGTGAGGTGGAACTCGTCGACGATGGTGTCGTAGATGCGCTCGGCGTCGGCGGCGTCGGGCACCAGGCCGGAGTACAACTTCGCCACGGACAGGTCGGCCTTGGCCATCACCTGCGCCATGTTCGACAGGACCGAGCGGAAGAACGGCCAGGATCGGTGCAGCTCCTGCAGGTACGCCAGCTTCTCCCCCGACTCGTCCTCGCCGACCCAGTCGCGCAACGCCGAACCCACGCCGAACCAGCCGGGCAGCATGATGCGCGACTGCGACCAGGACAGCACCCACGGGATCGCGCGCAGGTCGGCGATGCTGCTGGTCTGCTTGCGCGAACTCGGACGCGAGCCGATGTTCAGGTTCCCGATCTCCGCCAGCGGTGTGGAGGAGGTGAAGTAGTCGATGAACCCGTCGTCCTCGTGCATCAGCGTGGCGTAGGCCTTGCGGGACAACTCGGCGATCTCACGCATGGCGGCGTAGGCGTCGTCCGGGTCGTCGATGCGGTCGACGGGGAGCAGGCTGGCCTCCAGTGTCGCCGACACCAGCGCCTCGAGGTTGCGGCGCGCCACCGAGGGCACCCCGTACTTCGCGGAGATGATCTCTCCCTGCTCGGTGATGCGCACGCTGCCCTGCACCGCGCCCTCCGGCTGGGCGAGGATCGCCTCGTGGCTGGGGCCGCCGCCGCGTCCGACGGTGCCGCCGCGCCCGTGGAACAGGCGCAGGCCCACCCCGGCGTCCTTCGCCGCGGCGACGAGCGACAGTTCCGCGTCGTAGAGGCCCCAGTTGGCGGCGAAGTAGCCGCCGTCCTTGTTCGAGTCGGAGTAGCCGAGCATGACCTCCTGCACACCGCCACGCTGGGCGACGTAGTCACGGTAGAAGCCGTGGCCCCACAGCTGCGCCATCACCGACGAGCCGTTGGCGAGGTCGTCGATGGTCTCGAACAGGGGGATCACGTCGATCCCGCCGGTGACCTCGCCGTCGGTGACGTCGATCAGGCCGACCTCCTTGAGCAGGATCATCGGCTCCAGGATGTCGGAGACGCTGGACGCCATGGAAATGATGCAGTGCGGCACGGCGTCGGGACCGAAGCGGGCGACGGCGGCCGCCGCGGAGCGGAAGATGCCGAGCTCGCGCTCGGTCGCCTCGCTCCACGTGGCGCGCGGGTCGGTCAGCGGACGCGGTGAGTGCAGTTCGCCGGCGAGCAGCTCGACGCGGGCGTCCTCGTCCAGCGTGGTGTAGTCGCCGACCACACCGGCCCGGGCGAAGATCTCGGTGAGGATCGCCTCGAAGCTCTCGGAGTTCTGTCGCAGGTCCAGGCTGCTCAGGTGGAAGCCGAAGGACTGGGCGGCGGCGATGACGGTGCCGAGACGGTGGTCGGCGATGAGGTCGTCGGCGCTGGCTCGCAGGGAGGCGTCCACGGTCTCCAGGTCGGCGAGGAACTCGGTGGCGTCGGCGTAGGGCTCGTGCGGTCCGGCGGTGCGGTCCGGGTCGACGGCGTCGCTGAGACGGGCGGCGGCAGTGGCCGCGATCCGTCCGCGGATGCCGTGGGCGGCCCGACGGTAGGGCTCGTCGACGCGGGACGGGACGTCGTTGTGGCCGCGGTCCGCGAGCTCGTCGAGCTCCGGGGTGGCCGAGGTCAACCGGCTGGACAGGCTGAGCTCGTGCTCCAGGTCGTGCAGCTGCGCGAGGTACCAGTCGAAGACGGTCTGGGCGGCACGCGAGGACGCGTAGTCCACCGTCTCACCGGTGACGAAGGGGTTGCCGTCGTGGTCGCCGCCGATCCAGCTGCCGGGGCGCACCACCGGGGTGGCAGGGACGTCCTGTCCGTAGCGTTCCCGCAGTTCCACGGTGACGCGCCGGTTGATCTGCGGGATCTCCTGCAGCAGGCTGATGGTGAAGTAGCGCAGGCCCACGTTGATCTCGTCCTCGATGCGCGGGCGCACCGAGCGGATCAGGGCGGTCTGCCACAGGATGGTCACGCGGCGGCGGATGTCGCGGTCGATGCTCGCCAGCCGGTCGTCGCTGCGGGCGGTGCGCCCGGCGTTGAGGATGTGGCCGCGCTTGCGCATCAGGCGGGTGATGTCCCACTGGACGTCGAAGACGGTGCGCCGACGCGTCTCGGTGGGGTGCGCGGTGAGTACGGGCGCCACGTAGGCGGACTCCACGACCTTCGAGACCTCCGCGGCGCTGACCTCGCCCTCGTCGAGGGCCTTCCAGGCGGCCTGCAGGGTGGCACGCGGCGGGGCGGCACCTTCATCGGCCAGGCGCTCGCGCAGGCGCTCCTCGTGCAGGTCCTCGGCCAGGTTGGCCAACAGGGCGAAGTGGGAGAAGGCCCGGATTACGGGCAGTGCCTTGTCCGCGGAGAGGTCGCGGAGCCGGTCGGCGAGGTCGGCGACGTCGCCGTCACCGTGGCGGATGGAGAACGCCGCCTGCCGGGTCTCCTCGACGAGGGCGAAGACGTCCTCGCCCTCCTGGTCGCGGATGACGTCGCCGAGGATGGAGCCGAGGTAGCGCAGTTCCTGACGCAGACCCGGCACGATCTCCGGCTCGTCCCGGTCCGGTGGGACGACGGGGATGGCGGTGCCGGGGACCGTGGTGTCGGACTCTTCAGTGGGGGATGTCATTCCCCCATTGTGCCTCTAGCCGGCGGCCTTTGCAGCGGCCGCGCACAGTCGTGCGAAATCCTCGCCGTCGAGGCTGGCCCCGCCGACGAGTCCGCCGTCGACGTCGGCCTGGCCGACGATCTCGGCGACGGAGTCGGTCTTCACCGAACCGCCGTAGAGGATCCGGACGCCGTCGGCGGTCTGCTGGTCGGCGAGCTCGGCGACGAGCACGCGGATCGCGGCGCAGACCTCCTGCGCGTCGGACGCCGAGGCGACCTTGCCGGTGCCGATGGCCCACACCGGCTCGTAGGCGATGACCACGTTGGCCAGGTCGGACGACGACAGACCGTCCAGGGAGGCGCGGGTCTGCGCGACGACGTAGTCGACGTGCTCACCGGACTCGCGGACCTCCAGCGGCTCGCCGACGCACACGATCGGCGACAGCCCGGAGCCCAGCGCGGCCTTGGCCTTGGCGGCCACGGTCGCGTCGTCCTCCCCGTGGTACTGGCGACGCTCCGAGTGGCCGACGACGGCCCAGCTGCAGCCCAGCTTGGCCAGCATCGGGGCGGAGACCTCGCCGGTGTAGGCGCCGGACTCGTGGACGGAGACGTCCTGGGAGCCGTAGGTCAGCGGGATCTTCTCGCCGTCCACGACGGTCTGCACGCTGCGGATGTCGGTGAACGGGGGGATCACGGCGACGTCGACGTGCTCGTAGTAGTCCTTGGGCAGGGCGAAGGCGAACTTCTGGACGACCTGGATGGCCTCCAGGTGGTTGAGGTTCATCTTCCAGTTGCCGGCGATGAGCGGGGTGCGTGACATGGTGGGTACTCCTCAGTTCTCGAGAACGGTGATGCCGGGCAGTTCCTTGCCCTCGAGGAACTCGAGGGAGGCGCCGCCGCCGGTGGAGATGTGGCTGAAGCCGTCCTCGTCGAGGCCGAGGGTGCGCACGGCGGCGGCGGAGTCGCCGCCACCGACCACGGAGAACGCGCCGGCGGAGGTGGCCTTGATGATCGCCTCGGCCAGCCCACGGGTGCCGTCGGCGAAGGCGGCGAACTCGAACACGCCCATCGGGCCGTTCCAGAACACGGTCTTGGCGGCACCGAGGGTCTCGGAGAACGCGGCCACGGAGTCCGGACCGATGTCGAGGCCCATCTGGCCGTCCGGGATGGCGTCGGCGGCGACGGTGGTGGCCGGTGCGTCGGCGGCGAACTCGGGGGCGACGACGACGTCGGACGGCAGGGCGATGACGTCACCGAAACGCTCGAGCAGGTCGCGGCAGGTGTCGATCATGTCCTCCTGCAGCAGCGAGCTGCCCACGGAGTGGCCCTGGGCGGCGAGGAAGGTGAAGCACATGCCGCCGCCGATGATCAGCGTGTCGACCTTGGGGGCGAGCGCCTCGATCACGCCGAGCTTGTCGGAGACCTTCGAGCCGCCGAGCACCACGGCGTAGGGCTGGGCCGGGTCCTCGGACACGGTGCGCAGGACCTCGAGCTCGGACTGCACCAGACCGCCGGCGTAGTGCGGCAGCAGGGCGGCGACGTCGTAGACGGACGCCTGGCGACGGTGGACTACACCGAAGCCGTCGGAGACGAAGGCCCCGTTGTCGCCGGTGAGCGCGGCGAGCTCGGCGGCGAACGCCTGGCGCTCGGCCTCGTCCTTGGAGGTCTCGCGGGCGTCGAAGCGGACGTTCTCCAGCAGGAGGATGTCGCCGTCGTTGAGGCCGTTGGCACGCTCGTGGGCGTCCTCGCCGGTGACGTCCTGCGCCAGCGGCACCCACTGGTCGAGACGCTCGGCGAGGGCCTCGGCGACGGGGGCGAGAGAGAACTCGGGGTTGACCTCGCCCTTCGGGCGGCCGAGGTGGGCGGTGACGATGACGCGGGCACCGGCGTCGACGAGGCGGCGCAGGGTGGGCAGCGAGGCGTCGATGCGGCCCGGGTCGGTGATGTCACCGTCCTTGAGGGGCACGTTCAGGTCGGCGCGGACGAGGACGTGACGTCCTTCGACACCGTCGGCGATGAGGTCGTCGATGGTCTTCACGGTCATGGCTCAGTCTCCTGTGGATAGGTGGTTGACGGGGATCGTTCGTGAGGGGTGGAAGAAATGGTGGCCGGACGGGAGCAGACAGGGTGACGGCGGGTCGGCATGTGCCGACCCGCCGTGGGACCGGTGGAACCGGCCGGTACTGCTCCAGACTACTGGACCACCCGGAGGTGGATCAGAGACGCTCGCCCACGTAGGCGGCGAGGTCCACGAGGCGGCGCGAGTAGCCCCACTCGTTGTCGTACCAGGAGACGACCTTGACCTGGTTGCCGATGACCTTCGTCAGACCCGAGTCGAAGATCGAGGAGTGCGAGTCGCCGACGATGTCGGTGGAGACCAGCGGCTCGTCGTCGGAGTAGGACAGCACGCCCTTGAGCTCACCCTCGGCGTGCTTCTTGATGGCGGCGTTCACGGCCTCGACGCTGACCTCCTTGGACGCCTCGAAGGTCAGGTCGGTGACCGAGCCGGTGGGCACGGGCACGCGCAGTGCGTAGCCGTCCAGCTTGCCCTTGAGCTGCGGGAGCACCAGGGACACGGCCTTGGCCGCACCGGTGGAGGTCGGCACGATGTTCAGGGCCGCGGCGCGGGCGCGACGCAGGTCCTTGTGAGGTGCGTCGTGCAGACGCTGGTCGCCGGTGTAGGCGTGGATGGTGGTCATCAGACCCTTGACGATGCCGAACTCCTCGTCGAGGACCTTGGCCATCGGTGCCAGGCAGTTGGTGGTGCACGATGCGTTCGAGATGATCGTGTGCGCCGCCGGGTCGTAGTCGGTGTGGTTGACACCGACGACGAAGGTCGCGTCCTCGTTCTTCGCCGGGGCGGAGATGATGACCTTCTTCGCACCCGCGTCCACGTGCGCCTTCGCGGCGGTGGCGTCGGTGAAGAAACCGGTGGACTCGATGACGATGTCGACACCCAGCTCGCCCCACTTGAGGTTCTGCGGGTCGCGCTCGGCGGTGACCACGAGACGCTTGCCGTCGACGGTGATCGACTCCTCGTCGTAGCTGACCTCGGCGTCCAGACGACCCAGGATGGAGTCGTACTTCAGGAGGTTGGCCAGGGTCTTGTTGTCGGTGAGGTCGTTGAAGGCGACGACCTCGAGGTCAGCCCCGCTCTCGCGGAGTGCCCGGAAGAAGTTGCGGCCGATCCTGCCGAACCCGTTGATTCCTACCCGTACCGTCACGGTAAAGCTCCTGTTCTCGATGAGTGGTGAGTTGCCGTTGTCCAGAGTACAGCGGAATCCGGCGCCCCGCCGTGGAGCTATTCCGTGCCCTGATCCTCCGGGGTCAACCGCTTATCTTCGGCGTCGGCGGGGTCCCCCGTACCGTCCAGATCTTCCATGTCGTCCATGTCATCGAGGTCGAAGATGTCGTCGGTGACCGCGGCGTGGGTGTCGGGGATGCCGACCTCGCCGGCGCGCTGGTCGGCCATGGTGAGCAGGCGGCGGATGCGTCCGGCGACGGCGTCCTTGGTCATCTGGGGGTCGGCGAGCTGGCCGAGTTCCTCCAGCGAGGCCTGCCGGTGCTGCACCCGCAGCGTGCCGGCCTGCACGAGGTGGTCGGGCACGTCCTCGCCGAGGATCGTCAACGCCCGGTCCACCCGGGCGGCGGCGACGACGGCGGCGCGGGCGGACCGGCGCAGGTTGGCGTCGTCGAAGTTCGCCAGCCGGTTGGCCGTGGCCCGGACCTCGCGGCGCATGCGCTGCTCCTCCCAGTCCAGCCGGGTGCGCTGCGCACCCATGCGGGTCAGCAGGTCGCCGATGCTCTCCCCGTCGCGGATGGTCACCCGGATGATCCCGCGGGTCTCCTTCGTCTTCGCGGTGACCCCGATCCGGCGTGCCGCCCCGACGAGCGCCAGGGCCGCCTCGTTGCCGGGCGTGGTGACCTCCAGGGAGGACGAGCGGCCCGGCTCGGTCAGCGAGCCGCGGGCGAGGAACGCGCCGCGCCAGGCGGCGGTGCACTGCTCGGCGGTGCCGCCGATGATGTAGGGCGGCAGACCGCGGACGGGACGTCCGGCACGGTCGATCAGCCCGGTGCGGCGGGCGAGTTCGGTGCCGCCCTCGGCCCAGCGCAGGACGTAGCGCGAGGAGGTGCGCAGGTTCCCTCCCCCGACGACCTGGATCTCGGCGGTGAGGTCGAAGAGCTCCTCGACGAAGCGGGAGACGCGGCGCGCGGTGGCGCCGTTGTCGACCTCGGCCTCGACGACGATGCGTCCGGCCACCAGGTGCAGGCCCGCGCAGTAGCGCAGTAGGCCGGACACCTCGGCGGTCATGACCTCCGGCCGGGTCTCGTTGACCCGGGCCAGCTCATCCTTCACCTCAGACGTCAGTGCCACTGTGGCTGTCGCCCCTTTCCTCCGGGTGCCCCGGCTCGTCGTGTGTTCCGGGTGATCCTACCGTGGGGGTGGCGGTGCGGTCCCAGTCGGCGAGTTCACGCAGCACCCCGGCGAGCTTGGCCGAGGAGTGCCGGTCGGTCCACCGGCCGCGGTCGTCGTCCTCGCGTACGTCGCGGTAAAGCACGGTGGCGCCCAGCCGGGCGGCGGCGCGTTCCATGTGGCGGCGTTCATTGCCGGGCAGCAGCACGGAGGTGTCGACCACCACCACGTCCATGGTGAGGGTGGGACAGTGCTGCAGCAGCATGTGGATGTGGCGTTCCATGGAGAACCCGCTGGTCTCCCCCGGCTCGGCGACGAGGTTCATGATCACCGCGCGGGTGGCGGTGGTCTCGGCCAGCGCCTCGACGATGCCGGGCATCAGCAGGTGCGGGATCACCGAGGAGAACCAGGAGCCCGGGCCCAGGGTGACCAGGTCGGCGTCGAGGATGGCCTGCACCGCCTCCGGTGAGGCCTCCGGGTTCTGCGGGATCAGCCGGACGCGACGCACCTGCCCCAGGGTGGACGCGACGGCGACCTGCCCGCGCACGGAGTTGACCTCGCGCGGGTCGTCGCCGATGCCCTGCACCTCGGCCTCCAGGTCCAGCGGCTCCGGCGACATCGGCAGCACCCGGCCGCGGATGCCGAGCAGGTCGCTGAGTTCGTCGAGCGCCTCGATGCTGGAGCCCAGCACCTCCGACAGCCCGGTGAGCACCAGGTTGCCCACGGCGTGGCCGGCGAGAGCGCCGTGCCCGGAGAAGCGGTGCTGCAGGGTGCGTTCCCACAGGTGCCCGCGCGGGGTGTCGCGTACCAGGGCGGCGAGCGCCATGCGCAGGTCCCCCGGGGGCAGCGAGCCGAGCTCGCGGCGCATGCGTCCGGACGAACCGCCGTCGTCGGCGACGGTCACCACGGCGGTGACGTGCTCGGCCGCGGCACGCGCCGAGCGCAGCGTGGCGAACAGGCCGTGGCCGCCGCCGAGGGCGGTGATGCGGTCAATATTCATTTCAGCCGTATCGTTCAACTCGCTCATGCCGAGGCCCCCTCTCCGGTGGCGGTGCGGCCGGGACGCCCCGGCTCCAGGTCGCGGTGGACGGTGCGGACGTCCAGCTCCGGGTTCGCCGCCAGGCGCGCGGCGAGCGCCTCGGCGACCGCCGGGCTACGGTGCTGGCCACCGGTGCAGCCGATCGCGACGGTGAGGAACCGTTTGCCCTCCCTGCGGTAGCCGGGCAGCGCGGTGGACACGAGGGTCTCGACCGCGTCGAGGTAGTCGGAGGCCTCCGGGCGGGACAGGACGAACTCGGCGACCGGGGCGTCCAGCCCGCTGTAGTCGCGCAGGTTCTCGTCCCAGTACGGGTTGGGCAGGAAGCGGGCGTCCAGCATCACGTCCACGTCGTTGGGGATGCCGTTCTTGAAACCGAAGGACTGCACGGTCACGTGCTCACGCCGGTCCGACAGCGCCTCGAAGTAGCCCTCCATGCTGCGGCGCAGGTCGTGCACGCTGGTGCCGGAGGTGTCGATGACCAGGTCGGCGCGCTGACGGATGCCCTCCATCATCTCGCGCTCCCGGTCGATGCCGGCCTGCAGCGTCTCCCCGTCCTGCAGCGGGTGGGTGCGGCGCACCCGGCCGTATCGGCGGATCAGGGTGCGGTCGTCGGCATCGAGGTAGAGCACCACGGGCCGCCGGCCGGACTCGTGCAGGCTGGAGAGCACCTCGGTGAGCGAACCGACGAAGTCGCGCGAGCGTACGTCGGTCACCACGGCCAGGCGCTCGACGGGCGAGTCAGACTCGAAGCTGAGCTCGACCATGCGCATGATCAGTTCCGGGGGCAGGTTGTCGGCGACGTACCAGCCCATCTCCTCCAGGACGGTGGCCGCCTCCTTGCGGCCGGCGCCGGACATCCCGGTGATGAGGACCAGCGACGCCTCCTGCCGGTCAGGTCGCGTTCCCGTGTCTCGGGTGGCATCGTTCATGCCACGATTCTAGACCGAAGACTCCGGTGGTGTCTGCCGCTCCAACGCCGCCACGATGGCCTCGGCGAGTGCCGGCCCGAAGCCTGGCACCTGGGTGATGCCCTCCACCCCGGCCTCCCGGACCTTGGCCACCGAGCCGAAGGTCTTCACGAGCTCGGCCCGACGCTTCGGACCCAGCCCCTTGACCTCGTCGAGGGCGGAGCGGGTCATACGTTTACCGCGACTGGAGCGGTGGAAGGTGATGGCGAATCGGTGCGCCTCGTCGCGCAGTTGCTGGATCAGGTACAGCGCCTGGGAGTTGCGTGGCAGGATCACCGGGTAATCGTCGCCGGGCACCCACAGCTCCTCCAGCCGCTTGGCCACCCCCACCAGGGTGACGTCGGTGACGCCCAACTCGTCGAGTACCTCCTGGGCCGCGTTGACCTGGGGCTTGCCGCCGTCGACGACGAAGAGCTGCGGCGGATAGGCGAACTTCTTCGACCCGGCCTCGGCCTGCTCCACGGTGACCTCGCCGTCCAGCAGGTCGCCGCCGTCGTCGCCCTCGGGCACGGCGGTGCGGTCCTTGTGATGGCGTTTAAAACGGCGCCGGACGACTTCAGCGATCGAGGCGACGTCGTCGGAGTGCCCGTCGCCGGCGGCCTCGCGGATGCGGTAGCGACGGTAGTCGGACTTGCGCGGCAGGCCGTCCTCGAAGACCACGAGGCTGGCGACCACGTCGGTGCCCTGGATGTGGGAGATGTCGGTGCACTCGATGCGCAGCGGGGAATCGTCCATCCACAGCGCCTCCTGCAGTTCCTGCAGGGCCGCCGAGCGGGTGGTCAGATCGCCGGCGCGGGCGATCTTGTGCTGGCGTAACGCCTGGGTGGCGTTGGTGGTGGCGGTCTCCATCAGCGAGCGCTTGTCGCCGCGCTGCGGGACGCGCAGGGTGACCCGGGCACCGCGCAGGACGGTGAGCCAGTCGGTGAGCCGCTCCCGGTTGGTGGGCAGGACGGGCAGCAGGATCTCGCGCGGCACGGGCTCCAGGGCCACGGCGTCCGGCTCGGTGCCGGTGCCGGTAGCGCCGACGCTACTGCCGGACGCGACGTCGGCGCGCGAGTTGCCGCCGACGGCGGACTCGGTGGCGTTCGCGAGTTCGGCGTTCTCCCCGTAGAACTGGGTGAGGAAGTCCTCCAGCAGCGTGGGCCAGCCGTCGGCCTCTGAATCTTCGGCGTCTCCAGCGTCGCCAGCCTCACCAGCATCGTCGGTGGACGCCTTCTTCTCCACCACCCAGCCGCGTTGGCCGCGGATGCGTCCGCCGCGCACGTGGAAGACCTGCACGGCGGCCTCGAGTTCATCGCTGGCCACGGCGACGAGGTCGGCGTCGGTGTCGTCGGAGAACACCACGGACTGCTTCTCCACGGTCTTCTCCATCGCCCCGAGCTGGTCGCGCAGGGATGCCGCGCGTTCGAAGTCGAGGTCGGCGGCGGCGTCCGTCATCTCGCCGCGCACGTCGCGGATCACCCGGTCGGTGTTGCCGCCGGCCAGGAAGGAGCAGAACTCGTCGACGAGTTCGCGGTGCTGCGAGGGCGACACCCGCCCCACGCACGGTGCCGAACAGCGGTCGATGTAGCCGAGCAGGCAGGGCCGTCCGAGCTGTTCGTGGCGCCGGTACACCCCGGTGGTGCAGGTGCGCACCGGGAACACCCGGGTCAGCGACTCCAGGGTGTCGCGGATGGCCCAGGCCTTGGGGTACGGGCCGAAGTAGCGCACGCCCTTCTTGCGCGGGCCACGGTAGAGGAACGCCCGCGGGTAGGTCTCCTTCACGCTCACGGCGAGCATGGGGTAGGTCTTGTCGTCCCGGTACATCACGTTGAACCGGGGGGCGAACTTCTTGATCCACGTGTACTCGAGGTTCAGGGCCTCGATCTCGCTGCCCACCACGGTCCACTGCACGTGGTCGGCGGTGTGCACCATGGTGCGGATGCGCGGTTCCAGGTGCCCGGGGTCCTGGAAGTAGTTCGACAGGCGGGCGCGCAGGTTCTTCGCCTTGCCGACGTAGATCACCCGGTCGTCGGCGTCACGGAACGTGTAGACCCCCGGACTGGTGGGGATCGTGCCGGGGGCGGGTCGGTAGGAGGCGGGGTCGGCCATGGACTCGGAGCCTACTCCCCTACTCGTCGGGCATGTAGCGGTCCTCGAGGACGCGGAAGTCCTCCACCTTCCTGGCGATCGTGGACCGGTCGGCGACCTGGAAGGCCATCATCGGCACGAACTCGAAGTCCGGCAGCTCGAGGCGGGCCCAGCGGGCCTTACGGGGGAAGGACAGGCCGTGGATGATCGACCAGTGGTAGAACTGGGCGCCGAAGATGTTGCGGACCTCCACCCCGTCCTCGTTGACGCGCACCCGGGGGCGCAGCAGCATCAGCACTGCGGCGGAGATGATCACGCCGATGCCGATGAACGCCCACTGGTCCACGCTGCTGACCGTGGCGCCGGTGTCCCCCACCCCGGAGACGACGGCCATGAAGACGTGCACGGCCATGACCACGACCGCACCGATGACCGCCCACCACCGCAGGCTGGTGGAGGTGACGGTCAGCAGCCACTCCGGACGGCCCGCGCGACCGGGGGTCGCGCCGGTGGCCGTGCTATCCGCCGCACGGTCTACCGCGCCGTCGGCCACAGTGGACTGGGACACTGATTCAGAGCTGCTCACGGGTCACCAGCCTACCCCCGGGCACGGACCACGACGAAACCGTGCTCAGCGTGCCGAGCGGATGTCGCGCAGCACCAGCAGCGAGTGCAGGACGGCGCGGGCGGCGTCCGCCCCCTTGTCCTCCACGGCCCCGTCGCCGCCGGCGCGGGCGACGGCCTGGGCCTGGTTCTCCACGGTGAGCACACCGTTGCCGACGGGTTTTCCGCAGTCCAGGGAGACGCGGGTCAGCCCGTAGGTCACGGCATTGCACACGTGGTCGAAGTGGGCGGTCTCCCCACGGATGACGCAGCCGTTGGCGACGACGGCGTCGAAGTTCTTCGCCGCCTCCGCGGCCACGACGGGCAGTTCGACGGCACCGGCGACGCGCCACTGTCCGACGTAGGCTCCGGCCTGGCGCAGGGCGGTCACGGCGTGCTCGTGCAGCCGGTCGGTGACTTCGGCGTTCCAGGAGGCGGTGACCACGGCGATGCGGTAGCCCGCCCCGGCGTCGCGGGTGAGGGTGATGTCGGCGAGTCCGTCCGAGGGCATGGGTGGCTCCTTAGGAGTGTGGTGGCTAGTGGGCGGCGGGGGTCAGCGAGTCGATCTGGTGGCCCATGCGGTCACGCTTGGTGCGCAGGTAGGCCTCATTCTCCGGGTTGGCGGGCAGCTCCACGGGCACCCGGCGGGTCACGGGGATGCCGTGGCGTTCCAGGTCGAGGCGCTTGCCGGGGTTGTTCGACAGCAGGGCCACCGAGCCGACGCCGAGGTCGCGCAGGATCTGGGCGGCGGCGCTGTACTCGCGCGAGTCCACCGGCAGGCCCTGGGCGGTGTTGGCGTCGACGGTGTCCAGCCCCTGGTCCTGCAGGTTGTAGGCCTTGAGCTTCGGCACCAGGCCGATGCCGCGGCCCTCCTGGCCGCGCAGGTACACCAGTACCCCGCTGCCGGCCTCGGCGATGCGGTCCAGGGAGGTGGACAGCTGCTCACCGCAGTCGCAGCGCAGGGAGCCGAAGATGTCGCCGGTGAGGCACTCGGAGTGGATGCGCACCAGGACGTCCTCGGCGCCGTTGAAGTTGCCGGTGTCTCCGGTGTCTCCTGTGGCACCGGCAACCAGTGCGACGTGCTCGACCCCGTCGATCAGGCCGTTATAGGCCACGGCGTGGAAGTTGCCGTAGCGGGTGGGCAGCCGGGACTCCACGCTGCGGGCCACCACCGGGGTGTGCACGCGGCGCCAGTCGGCGAGCTGCTCGATGGAGATCAACGACAGGCCGTGCTCGTCGCAGAAGCGGCGCAGCTCCGGCAGGCGTGCCATGCCGGTCGGGTCCTCCTCGGAGACGACCTCGCACAGCACACCGGCCGGACGCAGCCCGGCGGCGCGGGCGAGGTCCACGGAGGCCTCGGTGTGCCCGCCGCGTTCGAGGACCCCGCCCTTCTTCGCCCGCAGCGGCACGACGTGCCCGGGACGGTGGAAGCTCTCGCGGGTGGACGTGGGGTCGGCGAGCAGGCGCAGGGTGCGGGCACGGTCGGTGGCGCTGATGCCGGTGGTGATGCCCTCGGCGGCGTCGACGGTGACGGTGTAGGCGGTGCCGCGGACGTCCTCGTTGCGGGCGACCATGGGCGGCAGCCCGAGCCGGTCGGCCTCACTGTCGGGAACGGCGGCGCAGATGTAGCCCGAGGAGTGCCGGACGGTGAAGGCCACGGTCTCGGCGGTGGCGGTCTCGGCGGCGAAAATGATGTCGCCCTCGTTCTCCCGGTCCTCGTCGTCGACGACGACCACGGGCTTGCCGGCGGCGATGTCGCTGATGGCGTCCTCGACGGGGTCGAGCAGGCTGCCACGGTCGCCGGACTGGCTCCGGTCCGAGCTGGAGCCGTGGGTGCCGCTGGTGGGGTTGGTGAGGTCGCTCACTGGGCGTCTCCTTCTGCCTGGGACAGTCGTTCGAGGTACTTGGAGAGTACGTCGCACTCGATGTTGACGGTGTCGCCGGTCTTGAGGTCGCCGAGCATCGTCTCGGCGAGGGTGGTGGGGATCAGCGAGACCTCGAACCAGGGGTCGCTGACGGGCCCGACCTCAGCCACGGTGAGGGAGACACCGTTGACGGCGATGCTGCCCTTCTTGGCGACGTAGCGCGCGAGCTCGGCGCTGGCGCCGGTGAGTTCGAAGCGGAAGACCTCCCACTCGCTGCCCGGGGTGCGGGAGATGAGCTCGGCGGTGCCGTCGACGTGGCCCTGGACGATGTGGCCGCCGAGACGCCCGCCGGCCGGTGTGGCGCGCTCCAGGTTGACCCGGTCACCGGGGTGCGCGGCACCGAGGGCCGTGTAGTCCAGGGTGACCTTCATGCAGTCGGCCCAGAAGCCGGTGGAGTCGAACTCGGTCACGGTGAGGCAGACACCGTTGACGCTGATGGACGCCCCGTGGGTGGCGTCCTGCAGGACGTGGCTGCAGGCGATGCGGATGCGCTGGGCGTCTTCGGTGCCGTCTACCTCGGCGACCGTGCCCGTCTCCTCGACGATTCCGGTGAACATAACTGTTCAGTGTAGGACAGGTACCGGGGTGCTTGTGAAGCGGGGCACAGGAGCTGCACCGTGCTCCCGGAGTCACCGAAGGATCGGGTTCAGTTGCGCGTTGTCACGATCAGCACATCCCCGCCGATGGTCTCTGCCGACCTCAATGTGAACCGATGGATGCCGGCCATCGTGGTCGTCGCACCCTGCGGTGCCACGACCGCCGGCAAACCCGCCCCCAGTAGTGCCGGGGCGGTGTACGCCTCCACCGCGTCCACCAGACCGGCCGCCACGAATGCCGCCGTCAGGTGCGGGCCGCCCTCCACCAGGACATCCACCACGCCCCTGCCCCACAACTCCTCGAGTACCACAGGCAGGTCGCGCGTCTGCAGGTGCAGGGCAGGACGGATCGACGCGTCCCCGGCCAGGTCCGAGGTTCCCACCACGATCCGCAGCGGCTGGTGGTCGTACAGGGATCCGTCCGCCCGCCGGGCGGTGAGGCGTGGATCATCCGCGACTACCGTCCCCGTCCCCACGAGGATCGCGTCTCGGCGCGCACGGTCACGGTGAACCCGTTGGCGGGCAACCTCGCCGGTGATCCACTGCGACGTGCCGTCCGTGGCCGCGGCGAAACCGTCCATCGTGGCGGCGTACTTCAGCGTCACGTGCGGCCGGCCCAGGCGCTGTGCCGCCAACCACGGCTCCACGCTGAACACCGGCACTCCCGCCAAGTTCCCGGTGTCTCCCACCAACGGTCCGATGACCTCTACCCCGGCGGCGCGGAGATACTCCGCTCCCCCGCCCTGTGTCTCACCCGGGTCGGCGAAGACGAACACCACGCGCGCCACGCCCGCCGCCAGCAGTGCCTGACTGCACGGACCCGTGCGTCCGGTGTGGTTACAGGGCTCCAGGGTCACCACGGCCGTTCCCCCACGCGCCCGCTCCCCCGCGGCGGTCAGAGCGTTGACCTCGGCGTGGGCACCACCGGGAGGGCTCGTCGCCCCGACACCGACAACAGTCCCCTGGGCGTCCAGCACCACCGCGCCGACCGGCGGGTTCGGCGAGGTCGTCCCGCGGACCTCCTGGCCGGCGGCGTCCGCCTGCAACACCGCGGCGGCCAGTGACTCGGCCTCCCAGGACTCTGCAGGCTCCCCGACACCTGCCTCGGCGAGCAGAGCGGACAGCCGGTCGACGAGCGGGTCCGTCATGCCCCGGCGACCGCCTGCGCGGCAGTGTTCCGCAGCTCGGTCACCCGGGCTTCGGGATTCTCTGCCCCGAACACGCTCGAGCCGGCGACGAAGACGTCCACCCCGGCCTCGGCGCTGACGCCCACCGTGTCCGGCCCGATGCCGCCGTCGATCTCCACAAGGGTGTCCAGCACGTCGGCGTCGATACGGGCACGCAGGGCACGGACCTTGTCCAGCACCTCAGGCATGAAGGACTGCCCGCCGAAGCCCGGCTCCACACTCATCACCAGCACCGTGTCGAAGTCGGCGAGGTGGTCCAGCAGCGGTTCCACCGCGGTTCCCGGCTTGATGCTCACCCCGGCCCTGGTGCCCGCCTCACGCAACGTGGCGGCCAGGGCGACCGCGGCCTCCACGTCCGCCACGGCCTCCAGGTGGAAGGTCACGTTGCCGAACGCGGCGTAGTCGGATGCCCAGCGGGCCGGGTCCTCGATCATCAGGTGCACGTCCAGGAAGGTGTCCGTGGAGCGGCGCACAGCGTCCGCCACCGGCAGACCGAAGCTCAGGTTCGGCACGAAGTGCCCGTCCATCACGTCGATGTGCAGCCAGTCCGCCCCCGGAACCAGGGCCACACTGCCCCTGATGTCCGCGAAGTCGGCGGCGAGGATGGACGGGGCGATCTGGGGCTGACGGCGCGCAGGACTCATGGCACCCACTCTAGTCGGGACGGCCGCTGAGATGTCCCCGAGGTGTGTCAGGGCCGCCGCAGCACCGCGAAGAACATCGCGTCGGTACCGTGACGGTGCGGCCACAGCTGCACGAACGGACCCGAGACGTCCTCCAACTCCGGGAACAGTGCGGTGGCGTCCTCGATGACCGCGCCGGTCTCCTCGGCCACCGCGCGCACCACCGCGCTGGTCTCCGCCGGGTGCGGCGAGCAAGTGGAGTACACCGTCACCCCGCCCGGCGCCGTCGCCGACACCGCCGAGCGCAGCAGGTCACGCTGCAGGGTGACCAGCGGGGCCACGTCCTCGGCCGACTTGCGCCAGCGCGCCTCCGGACGCCGACGCAACGCGCCCAACCCCGTACAGGGTGCGTCCACCAGCACGCGGTCGAAGCCGACACGTCCGGCATCGGAATCCTGCGAGCCAGGCACCTCGAGCCCCTCGACGCCGGCCAGATCACGGCCGTCGCCGAGGTGCACCGACACCGGCAGCCCCTGCGTGGCCTTGCGGACCAGCTCCGCGCGGTGCGGGGCGGACTCGACCGCGTCCACCCGTGCTCCGTCGCCCATCGCCCAGGACGCCAGGAACGCCGTCTTGCCGCCCGGCCCCGAGCACAGGTCCAGCCACCGGCCCTGGTCGCCATCCACCTCGGCGCGCAGCATCGCCAGGGCGATGAGCTGGCTGCCCTCGTCCTGCACCGAGGCCAGCGACTCCTTCACCGGCTCCAGCTTTCCCGGGTCGCCCTCGGAGAGGTACACCGCGTACGGCGACCACCGACCTTCCTCACCACCGGTGACCAGGGCGAGTTCCTCGGCAGTGATCTGGCCCGGACGCGCCGCCAGATGCACCAGCGGACGCTCGTCGTCGGCGGTCAACGCCGCCTCCAGCTCAGCGGCAGGCTCACCGGCGGCCCCGCCGAGGGCGGTGTTGAATACCTCGGCGATCCACGTCGGGTGGGCGTAACGCAACGCCAGGGCGTCCACCGGGTCGGTGAACCCGGCGGTGACGGTACCCAGCCACTCCTGCGGCGTCGAGCGGGTGATCCGGCGCAGCACACCGTTGGTGAAACCGGCGGCCTTCTCCTCACCGTTGGCCTTGACCAGCTCCACGGTGGTGTTCACCGCCGCATGGTCGTCGACACGGGTACGCAGCACCTGGTAGGCACCCAGGCGCAACGCGTCCAGCACCGTCTCGTCGATGCGTCCCACCGGGCGCCCGGCGGCCTCGGCGATCACGGCGTCCAGCAGGCCCTGGGCACGCAAGGTGCCGTAGGTCAGCTCGGTGGCGAAGGCGGCGTCGCGCCCGCTCAACCCGGCCGAGCGGATCACCCCGGGCAGCACCAGGTTGGCGTAGGCGTCCTGCGAACTGACCTGGCGCAGCACGCCGAAGACCGCGTCGCGCACCTTGTCGCCCGAGCCGCGCTTGCCCTGCTTCTCCCGCTGCTCCACCACGTCGCGGTGCTCCTGGCGGTGCGACTCGCTGCGCCGCCGGTAGCCTGACTGACCACCCTGACGGTGGTCGCCGGACGTCTTCTTCTGACCCGGACGCTGCTTCGGGGAATCCCCCGACGTCGACCGTGCGCGGAAACCTGCCATCAGGACTCTCCCTCTGCTGCGTGCTGCTCTAGCGGACTCTCGAATGTGGCCGGGGACGTGGCCGGGGATGCGGACGGGGATACCTCGAACAGGTCGCCGCGGCCACGGGCCCAGTCCGCCGCGACCATCATCTTCTTGCCCGGCGGCTGGATCCGGGTGATCTCCAGGACGCCGTCGCCGGTGCCCACGACCACCGCGGCCTTCGTGGCGCGCAGCTCACCGGGGGCCAAACGTGCGTCCTCGCTGTCGTCCTCGCTCGAGGGCACCGGAAGCATCAGGCCCAGCTTGTAGCGCTCGCCGTCGAGCACCGTCCACGGACCCGGCGCCGGGGTGTGCGCACGCGCGGTACGCTGCACCACCGCCGCCGGACGCCGCCAGTCCACCCGCGCCTGCGCGCTGGTGATCTTCGACGCGTACGTCGAGCCCGTCTCGTCCTGCTCCTCGGCGACGACCTCGCCGGAGGCCAGCCCCGACAACGTCCGGGACAACAGCACCCGACCCGAGTACGTCAGTCGTGTCAGCAGGTCGTCGGCGGTGTCCTCCAGCCCGATCGTCTCGGTGACCTCACCGGTGACCGGGCCGGCGTCCAACCCGGGAACGATGCGGAACGTCGAGGCACCCGTGGTGGTGTCACCGGCGGCGATGGCGGCCTGCACCGGTGCCGCACCGCGCCAACGTGGCAGCAGGGAGAAGTGCAGGTTGATCCACCCCTGCGGGAAGATCCCCAGCACGTCCTGCGGCAGGATCTGCCCGTAGGCCACCACCGCCACGGCCTCCGCACCGTCGGCGGCGTAACCGCGCAACGTCTCACGCACCTCCTCGGCGTCCTCGTGCCCCGGCTTCAACGAGGCGAACTTGTGCACGGGCACACCGTGGGCCGTGGCAACCTCCGCCACCGCCGAGGGGTGCAGCGTGCGGCCACGTCCACGCTTGGCGTCCGGCTGGGTCAGTACACCGACGACCTCGTGGTCGGACTCCTCCAGCAGGTACTCCAGGGTCACCGCGGCAGGCTCGGGCGTGCCGGCGAAAAGGATCCTCATCGGTTGAACCACTCGCTTCCCCGGATCTCACCCATCACCGCGCGACGCTCCGCCGGCTCCATGCGCTGGAAGAACATCACCCCGTCCAGGTGGTCGGTCTCATGCTGCACGCAGCGGGCCATCAGCCCGTCGGCCTCGCGGTCCACCGTGGCCCCGTCCACCGTGGAACCGGTGAGACGGACCCGTTCGAACCTGGTCACCGGGCCGCCGGTCTCGGGAACCGACAGGCACCCCTCCCGCGCGGTCTGCTCGTCCTCGCCGACGGCGCTCCACACCGGGTCGATGACGTGGCCGCGGTCGCCGTCGCAGTCGTAGACGAAGATCCGGCGGGTCAGGCCCACCTGGTTCGCCGCCAGACCGACTCCCCCGGCGGAGTCCATGGTCTCCAGCATGTCGTCGATGAGGGTGGGCAGGGAGTCGTCGCCGGTGGGGTCGCCGACCGGGTCCGCGACAGTGCGCAGGACCGGGTCGCCGAAGAGACGGATGTCGAGAACGGTCATGGCGTCACAGTCTACCGCCAGGCCCGGCTACCCCACCCGCACCGGGTCGACGACGATGCGCAGCGGGTCGGACTGGCGGCGCGTGGCACGCAAAGACAACGCCGCGCGCAGCGACGCCCCGAGCATCTCGGCGGTCCCACCGGGCTCGACGGTGACCGGGACGCGGACGATCAGCCGGCGCGCGGTCGCCGCCTCCGGCTCGCCCAGCCCCGCCGGTCTGCGCACACCCGGCGGCAATTCCACCGGGCCGAGGCGTTCGACCCCGCCGAGCTGTTCCGGCGGCGCCCAGGCGTCCTCGAACTGCTCCAGGGACGTTGGCGTGCCGTCCACCGCGACCAGCGTCACCGCCGGGGGGAAGGACGCCTCGCGCCGTCCTGCCAGCTCGCGGGCGGCCGCGCCCTCCGGGTCCCAGCGGATCAGGGCCTGCACCGTCGGGTCGTCCGGTGCGACGGCGACGACCATCTCGCCGCCGGACTCGCGCGGCACCGCCAGACACGCCGCCTCCATCCACTGGCGCAGCGCGGCCTCCCCGGCCCGCAGGTCTTCACGGCCCAAGGTGAGCCAGGTGTCCAGCACCAGCACCGCGCCGTAGCCGCCGCCGTCCTCCACCACCGGCTCCGAGCCCGGGGTGGCGACCACCAGGCCCGCCTTGTCCGGCACGTGGGTGCGCATCTGGCCGCCGCCGGAGACCACCACCGGCACCCCGGTGAAGGCCCGGCCCAATTCCTCGGCGGTGCGCTCCTGGCCCACCACCGACATGCGCAGGGCGTGCCCGCCGCAGGTCCCGCAGGTGAACTGGCCCTCCAGTGCACCACACCAGCGGCAGCGCGGCACCGAGGACCCGTCGGTGCCGGTGGGGCCGGCCGGCAGCTCCAGGGGGCCGTTGCAGCGCCGGCACCGCGCGGGCGTCCGGCACGTCGAACACGCCACCGCCGGGGCGTAGCCACGCCGCGGCACCTGCACCAGGCAGGGCATGTCGGCGTCCAGGCTCCGTCGGATCGCCTTGAGCCCGGCCGAGGGCAGACGGGAGTGCGTGGCGTGGGCGTCGTGGATGTCGTCGAGGGCATGGATCCACGGCATGCGGGCACGCAGGGACTCCGGCAGCGGGCGCAGGGTGGGGGTGAAACCCTCCTCCACCCAGCGCTGGATCTCCGCCGAACGGTGTGCCCCGCCCACGAGCAGGCCGGTCTCCTCCAGTTCCGAGCGCAACCGCAGCACCTCACGGGCGTGCAGGTAGGGCGAGCGCGGGTCCACCAGGTTGTCGTCCGCCTCGCCCAGCAGCACGATCAGGCGCAGGTCGGCGACCGGGGCACTGGCCGCCGACCTCGTGCCGACCACCACCCGGCCCTGGCCCGCCAGCACCGCCAGATAACGGCGGTAACGTGCCGCCGGGCCGACCTTCGCGCTGAGTTCGGTGATCTGCGCCGCGGACAGGAACACCCGCAACGCCGCGACGACCCGGTCGACCTCCCGCTGGTTCGGGGCCACGACCAGCACCCCGCCACCGTTCCAGGCGACCGACGCGGCGGCCTCTGCCACCCGCGCGGCCCAGTCCTCCCCCGGCGTCCACAGCCAGGACGCCCGGGCGGCCCGGCCGTCGAGCACCGCACCTAGGAAACTGTCGGCGTGGCGGTACCCCGCCCAGCCCGACGCCGCGGCGGTACGCGGGGCGGCGACGAGATCGTCTCGGGCGACCAGCGGGCCGTAGAGCTCCTCCCAGTCCACCCCACCACCGAAGAGCCCGTCCTTCTCCGCCGAGGCGTGCCGCGACGGCACCAGCGCGCGGATCACGTCCGAGCGGGTGCCGGCGTAGCGGTCGGCGAGATGGTTCACCAACGACCAGATCCGCGGCGGCACGACCTGCAACGGGCTGATCACCCGGTTCAACGAGGCCAGGGTGCCCACGTGGTCGGTGGTGCGGCGGCGCTCCACGAGCAGGGCGTCCACCAGACGCCCGGCGAAACGCACCCGCACCTTCACCCCAGGGCGCGCCTCGGCGTCCAGCTTCGCCGGCACGGCGTAGTCGAACAGCCGGTCCAGGTGCGGCATGCCCAGCAACGGCAGGACGCGGGCGACCGGGTCGTCCACCTCCCCCTCAGCCGGGCCGGTCGGGTCGGCCACCGGTTTTCCCTACTGTGCCGCGTTCTGGGCCGCATTCTGGGCGGCGGCGGCCAGGGCGTCGGCGCGCTGCGTGCTCTCCCACGGCAGGTCGATGTCCGTGCGGCCGAAGTGACCGTAGGCGGCGGTCTGCGCGTAGATCGGACGCAGCAGGTCCAGGTCGCGGATGATCGCACCGGGGCGAAGGTCGAAGACCTCGCTCACCGCCTGCTGGATCTGCTCGTCGGTCAGCCCGCCGGTGGCGGTGCCGAAGGTCTCCACGTACAGGCCCACCGGGCGGGCACGGCCGATGGCGTAGGCCACCTGCACCTCCGCACGGTGCGCCAGGCCCGCGGCGACGATGTTCTTGGCCACCCAGCGCATCGCGTAGGCCGCCGAGCGGTCCACCTTGCTCGGGTCCTTGCCGGAGAACGCCCCGCCACCGTGACGGGCCATGCCGCCGTAGGTGTCCACGATGATCTTGCGTCCGGTCAGCCCGGCGTCGCCCATCGGCCCGCCGAGGATGAACGACCCCGACGGGTTGATCAGCAGGGTCAGCTCGCCGGTGACGAAGTCCTGCAGGCCGGCGTCCTCGATGACCCAGTCGACCACGTTGGTGCGCAGCTGCTCGGTGAGCTCGGCCTGGGTGATCTCCTCGTCGTGCTGGGTGGAGATGACCACGGTGTCCAGGTGGGAGGGGCGGCCCTCGGCGTCGTAGGCGAAGGTGACCTGGGTCTTGCCGTCCGGACGCAGGTGGTTGACGATGCCCTCCTTGCGCACCTGGGTCAGCCGGCGCGACAGGCGGTGGGCCGTGGCGATCGGCAGGGGCATCAGCTCCGGGGTCTCGTCCGAGGCGTAGCCGAACATCAGGCCCTGGTCGCCGGCACCGGCCTGGTCGACGTCCTCGTACTTGTCTCCCTCCGCGCCGCTGCGAATCTCGTGGGAGGTGTCGACGCCGTCGCCGATCTCCTGCGACTGCTCGCCGATGGCGATGTTGACGCCGCAGGTCCGGCCGTCGAAACCGACGGAGGAGGAGGTGAAGCCGATGCTCAGCAGGGTCTCACGGACCAGCTTCGGGATCTCCACGTAGGCGTCCGTGCGGACCTCGCCGGCCACGTGCACCTGGCCGGTGGTGACCATCGTCTCCACCGCCACGTGCGAGCGCGGGTCCTTGGCCAGCAACGCGTCGAGGATCGTGTCCGAGATCGCGTCGCAGATCTTGTCGGGGTGGCCCTCGGTCACCGACTCACTGGTGAACAGGCGGGGACGTGCGGAGGAGGGGGTGCTCTCTGTCATGGACTTCGCTGACTTCCTGACTTGTCTTCGAGATGGTGTCTTGGGTGGATCTCGGGGCGAGATCCTGCTCTGTTTCTGTCGTACGTGACCGTGGTGCGCGCCCGAACGTCACCATCCTAGACCAAGCAGTCTGTAAAGTGGTGGCGGCGGGTGTCGGAGGGCACCCGGTATGGCGCCTGTGGGGCACCCGGTGAGGTCTCAGCCGGGCAGCAGGTCCTCGAGCGTGTCGAGGATGTACGAGGCCACGACCAGCTTGGACGACGCCGGGACCTCGGTGACCTCCTCGGCGCCCGGACGCTGTCCCGGGGTGAGGATCCAGCCCTGGCTGTCCGCCTGGCCGAACACCACCCCGTCGCCGACGGCATTGCACATCAGCAGGTCACAGCCTTTTCGCTCTAGTTTTGCCCGCGCGAGGTCCAACGGGGAGTGAGACTCGTCACCGGTTTCCGCGGCGAAGCCGGCGATGACGAGGTCCTCCGGCAGCCCGCCGCCGCGGCGACGCTCCACCAGACCGTGCAGGATGTCCGGGTTCTCGGTCAGCTCCAGGGTGGTCAGGTCTGTCTCCCCACCCTTCTTCAGCTTGGCTCCGGCCGTGGTCGCGGGGCGGAAGTCCGCCACCGCGGCGGCCATGACCACCGCGTCCACCCCACCGGCCAGTTCCGCCACGGCATTCTCCATCTCCCGGGCACTACGCACCCGGGTGACGCGGGCACCCGAGGGCACCGGCAGGTCCTCGGTGACCCCGGCGACGAGCTCCACCTGCGCGCCACGCTGCACGGCGATGTCGGCCAGGGCGAATCCCTGCCGGCCCGAGGAGGCGTTGCCGAGGTAGCGCACCGGGTCCAGGGCCTCGTGCGTGCCACCGGCGGTCACCAGGACCCGCCGACCCGCCAGGGACTGACGGAAGATGCCGAACCGGTCCAGTGCCGCCGTGGCCAACGCCCCGATGTGCTCGGGCTCGGGCAGACGCCCCGCACCGGAGTCCGTGCCCGTCAGCCGGCCGTGGGCGGGCTCGAGCACCGTCACCCCGCGTCGACGCAGCGTGGCCACGTTGTCGCGGGTCGCCGGGTTCTGCCACATCTCGGTGTGCATCGCCGGCGCCAGCACCACCGGGCACGTCGCCACCAGCACGCTGGCGGTCAGCAGGTCGTCGCTACGCCCGTGCGCCAGACGCGCCAGCAGGTCCGCGGTGGCCGGGGCGATCACGATCAGGTCGGCGTCCTGCCCCAGGCGCACGTGCCGGACCTCGTCCACCCCGTCGAAGACGGTGGTGGACACCGGGTTGCCGGAGAGGGCCTCGAACGTCGCCGCACCGACGAAACGCAGGGCCGACTCGGTGGGGATGACGTGGACGTCGTGCCCGGCCTCGGTGAAGTAGCGGACCAGGGCGCCGGACTTGTAGGCGGCGATACCGCCCCCCACGCCGACGAGCACGTTCAGTTGGTTGTCACTCACAGGAGACCAGCCTAGCCCACGCCCGCCGGGCGATGTTCCAGTGCCGTGGACCTGCTGGGGCCCTGCCGTGTCCCACCGACGGCTCAGGCCCGCCACCGGCGACCGTCTCCCCCGCACTGGGTGCGGGGTACGACGGTGCCGACGGCGGGCCTGGGTGCCGGGAAGCGGGTGGATCAGCCTTCGGTGTGCTCCAGCAGATCGCCCTCGATCTCACGCAGGGCCACCGACAGCGGCTTCTCGTGGGCTTCCGGGGTGACCAGCGGGCCGACGAACTCGAACACGCCGTCACCGACGGTCTGGAAGTAGTTGTTGATCTGACGCGCACGCTTGGCCGCGAAGATCACCAGGGCGTACTTCGAGGACACCTTGGTCAGCAGATCATCGATCGGCGGGTTGGTGATGCCGACCGCCGGGTCGAAGACGGTTGAGTTGTCGTTGGTTTCCACTCCACACCTTTGCTTGTTCACCGCGTTGGAAAACGCGAGTTGTCTTGCTCTTACTCTGCGTGGCCGGTCAGCAGGGCGCTGATCTCGGCGACAGCCTCGGTCACGTCCCGGTTCACGACCACCCGGTCGAACTCACCCTTGGAGGCGAGCTCCTCACGGGCGGTCTCCAGGCGACGCCGGATGACGTCCTCACTCTCGGTACCACGGCCGGTCAGCCGCTCCACCAGCTCCTCCCAGGTGGGAGGTGCCAGGAACACCGTGAGTGCCTCGGGCATCATCTGCTTGATGTTGCGCGCGCCGGCCAGGTCGACCTCGACCAGGACCGGACGCCCGGAACGCAGGGCCTCGGTCACCGGCTGTGCCGGGGTCCCGGACAACTGCAGGCCACCGTGGATCTCCGCCCACTCGAGCATGAGGCCACCGTCCACCTCCTCCCGGAATCGCTCCCGGGAGACGTAGTGGTAGTCCCTGCCGTCGACCTCACCGGGACGGGGGTCCCGGGTCGTCCACGACACACTGAAGAACAGGTCCGGCACGGCGGCCTTCAACTGTGCGACCACAGTCGACTTCCCGACGGCCGACGGTCCCGCCAGCACGACCAGGTGCGGGGAGGGAACGTCGGTGTTCTGCACTTCGGCCTGAACTTGCGGGGACAAGGTTCCTAGACCTCGAAACCGAAGCGCTCCAGCAGGGCGCGACGCTGACGGTCGCCCAGGCCGCGGAGGCGACGGGTGGGGGCGATCTCCAGCTCGGTCATGATCTCCTGGGCCTTGACCTTGCCGACCTTGGGCATGGCCTCGAGAAGGGCCGACACCTTCATCTTGCCGATGATCGGGTCTTCGTCGGCGTCAGCAAGGACCTGCTTGAGGTCGGTGCCTCCACGCTTGAGCTTCTCCTTGAGCTCGGCACGGGCCTTGCGGGCCTCGGCGGCCTTCTTCAGGGCTTCTGCACGCTGCTCCGGGGTCAACTGGGGAAGGGCCACGGGTTCCTCCGTCTTGTTCTGTGGTTCGATGTCACTTGCTATGGGGTACTGCATGAAATGCAGGCACTTCAGGTACTTCAGGTGTTTCAGCCGGTCGGACGTCACGTCCGACCGTCAGCCTCGACGAATCCTAGCGATACGCTGTGCCGAATGCCAACAACCCCCACGTTTTACACGGGAGAGGTGTCGCAGGTCGCGACCATGAAACAACGCGCCAAGTGTAGCACTACGACCGGGGGAAGTTGAACAAAGCCCCAGTTCGCGCTCCGCGGGACGCTCCCGCGCGGAGCGCTCAGACCTGCGGGAACTCCGCCGCGGCGGCGGCGACCGCCTCGCGCAGGGACCCAACATCCGGGCCCGCGGCGAGCACGGACCGCGAGATGTTGGGGCTGGCCCACCGTTCGGCCGCCCCGGCGATACGCCGGACGTCCTGCGCACCACCGCCCTGGGCGCCCACACCGGGCATCAGCACCAGCCCGCCCACGGCGTCCAGCACCGGCGGTTCGGCGACCGTCGCGCCGACGACCACGCCGACGTTGCCGCCGCCGGGGTGTGCGGCGTTGTGGCGCGCCGCCCAGTCCACCACCGTCTGGGCCACACTCGGCCCGTCCGGGGTGGTCAGCGTCTGGAACTGCGGGCCCTGCGGGTTGGACGTCGCGGAGAGCACGATCACTCCCCTGCCCGTGGCCTCACCGGCCTCCAGGGCCGGTGCCAGGGAGTCCAGGCCCAGGTAGGGCGAGACCGTCACGGCGTCGGCGCACAGCGGCGAGTCGTCCGACAGCCAGGCCGTCGCGTAGCCGGCCATCGTCGAACCGATGTCGCCACGCTTGGCGTCGGCCACCACCAGCGTGCCGGCACCCCGCAGCGCCGCCAGGGCGTCCTCCAGCACGGCCAGCCCGGCGGAGCTGAAGGCCTCGTAGAAGGCGACCTGCGGCTTGACCACGCAGGCGGTGTCGGCGAAGGCCTCCACGCAGATGCGGGAGAACTCCGCCAACCCGGCGACGTCCACACCCAGGCCCCAGTCACGCAGGATGCCGGCGTGCGGGTCCATGCCCACGCACAGGCGTCCCAGGTGCCCGGAGCGGGCGAGGAAACGCTCGCCGAAGGTGTCCCGGGTGGACTCAGTAGCTGTCATGGTCCACGTCCTGGATGGCGCGCACCACCGTGGTGGAGCCCTTCAGCGCCTCGATGCCCTGCACCGCGGCCACGGCACCCTGCACCGTGGTCACGCAAGAGACACTCTGGCGCACCGCGGCGGCACGGATGTCGTAGCCGTCGCCCCGGGCGGCGGCGGTGCTGGCCGGGGTGTTGAGGATGAAGTCGATCGAACCCTGGTCGATGAGGTCCACGATCGAGCTCTTGCCCTCGGCGGCGGTGCCGGACTCGATGTCGGTCTGCTTGGCCACGACCTCGCACTCCAGACCGTTGCGCCGTAGCATCGCCGCGGTGCCCTCGGTGGCGACCAGGTCGAAGCCCAGTGACGCCAGACGCTGGATCGGCAGGATCATGGTGCGCTTGTCGCGGTTGGCCACGGACACGAACACCCGGCCACTGGTCGGCAGGGAGCCGGTGGCGGCCTCCTGGGACTTGGCGAAGGCGGTGCCGAAGTCGGAGTCCAGGCCCATGACCTCGCCGGTGGACTTCATCTCCGGGCTCAGCAGGCTGTCGAGCATCTCACCCTGCGGGTTGCGGAAGCGGTTGAAGGGCATGACCGCCTCCTTGACCGCGATGGGGTGGCCCAGCGGCAGCGAGCCGCCGTCCCGGTCACCCGGGATCAGGCCCTCGGCGATGAGCTCGCGGATCGGCGTACCGGTCATGATGCGCGAGGCCGCCTTGGCCAGCGGCACACCGGTGGCCTTCGAGACGAAGGGCACGGTGCGCGAGGCACGCGGGTTGGCCTCGATGACGTAGAGGACGTCGTCCTTCAGGGCGAACTGGATGTTCATCAGGCCCTTGACCCCGATGCCGTGGGCCAGGGCGGCGGTGGAGCGACGCACGTTGTCGATGTCGCTCTCCCCCAGTGTCATCGGCGGCAGGGCGCAGGCGGAGTCACCGGAGTGGATGCCGGCCTCCTCGATGTGCTCCATCACGCCGGCGAGGTAGACCTCGTCGCCGTCGCACAGGGCGTCGACGTCGATCTCGATGGCGTTGTCCAGGAAGCGGTCGACCAGCACCGGGTGGTCCGAGGTGATCTCGGTGGCGCGGTCGATGTAGTCCTCCAGGGAGGCCTCGTCGTAGACGATCTCCATGCCGCGTCCGCCGAGCACGTAGGACGGACGCACCAGCACCGGGTAGCCGATGCGGGCGGCGACGGCGCGTGCCTCGGCGAAGGTCGTGGCGGTGCCGAAGGCCGGGGCGGGCAGCTCGGCCTTCTCCAGCACGGTGCCGAACTCGCCGCGGTCCTCGGCGAGGTTGATCGCCTCGGAGGAGGTGCCGATCACCGGCACGCCGGCGTCGGTGAGACGCTGCGCCAGGCCCAGCGGGGTCTGGCCGCCGAGCTGCACGATCACGCCGGCCACGGTGCCGGACTGTGCCTCGGCGTGGTAGACCTCCATGACGTCCTCGAACGTCAGCGGCTCGAAGTAGAGACGGTCGGCGGTGTCGTAGTCGGTGGAGACGGTCTCCGGGTTGCAGTTGACCATGACCGTCTCGTAGCCCACGCGCGAGAGCTCGAGCGCGGCGTGCACGCAGGAGTAGTCGAACTCGATGCCCTGGCCGATGCGGTTGGGCCCGGAGCCCAGGATGATGATCTTCTCGCGGTCGCGCTGCTCGGCGACCTCGGTCTCGGCCTCGGGGTCCATCTCGTAGGCGGAGTAGTGGTACGGGGTCTGCGCCTCGAACTCCGCGGCGCAGGTGTCCACGGTCTTGAAGACCGGACGGATGCCCAGCGACCAGCGCAGCGACCGCACGCCGTCTTCGCCGGCGAGCTCGGGACGCAGCGCGGCGATCTGGGTGTCCGCCAGGCCCATGTACTTCGCCTCGCGCAGCAGGTCCTCGGTGAGCACCGGGGCGTCCTGAAGCTCGGAGCGGAAGTCCACCAGGGCCTTGAGCTCGTGCAGGAACCAGGGGTCCACGCCCACGGAGGCGCGGTGGACCTGGTCCACGGTGGCGCCGAGGCGCAGGGCCAGCTCCATGTCGTAGATACGGCCCTCGGTGGGACGTCCCAGGTCGTCGAGCACGGCGGCGAGGTCGCCGGCACGCTCGCCGGCGAAGTACTCGTCGGTGGTCGTCCAGAAGCCGGCCGGCTTGGTCTCCAGGGAGCGCAGCACCTTGTTCAGGGCGGCGATGTAGTTGCGGCCCACGGACATGGCCTCACCCACGGCCTTCATGGTGGTGGTGAGGGTGTCGTCGGCGCCGGGGAACTTCTCGAAGGCGAAGCGCGGGGCCTTGACGATCACGTAGTCCAGGGTCGGCTCGAAGGCCGCCGGGGTGACCTGGGTGATGTCGTTGCGCAGCTCGTCGAGGGTGTAGCCGATGGCCAGCAGGGCGGCGATCTTGGCGATCGGGAAACCGGTCGCCTTCGACGCCAGCGCCGAGGAGCGCGACACACGCGGGTTCATCTCGATGGTGATCAGGCGGCCGTCGTCGGGGTTGACGGCGAACTGGATGTTGCAGCCGCCGGTGTCCACGCCCACGGCGCGCAGGATGTCGATGCCCTGGTCGCGCATGATCTGGTACTCGCGGTCGGTCAGCGTCATGGAGGGCGCGACGGTCATGGAGTCGCCGGTGTGCACGCCGAGTGCGTCGACGTTCTCGATGGAGCAGATGACCACGGCGTTGTCGTCGCCGTCGCGCATGAGCTCCAGCTCGTACTCCTTCCAGCCGAGGATGGACTCCTCGATGAGCACGTTGGCCTCGGGGGAGGCGGCCAGGCCGCCACCGGCGATGCGGTCCAGGTCCTCGTAGGTGAAGGCGAGGCCGGAGCCCAGACCACCCATGGTGAACGACGGGCGCACGACGACCGGCAGGCCGAGCTCGGCGACGGTGTCGTGGACCTCGTCCATGTTGTGGCAGACCCGCGAGCGGGCGGACTCGCCGCCAATGGAGGCGACGATGTCCTTGAACTTCTGACGGTCCTCGCCGCGCTCGATGGCGTCGATGTCGGCGCCGATGAGCTCGACGTCGAACTTGTCGAGGATGCCGGCGCGGTCCAGCTGGATCGCGGCGTTCAGCGCGGTCTGCCCACCGAGGGTGGCCAGCACGGCGTCGACCGGGTGGCCGGCCTCCTTCTCCGCGGCGAAGATCTTCTCGATGTACTCGGGCTGGATCGGCTCGATGTAGGTGTGGTCGGCGAACTCCGGGTCGGTCATGATCGTGGCCGGGTTGGAGTTGATCAGCGAGACCCGCAGGCCCTCGGCCTTGAGGGCACGGCACGCCTGGGTGCCGGAGTAGTCGAACTCGCAGGCCTGGCCGATGACGATCGGGCCGGAGCCGATGACGAGGACGTGGTTGATGTCGGTGCGCTTCGGCATTTAGTTGTTCCCTTCCATCAGTTCGATGAACTGGTCGAACAGCGGATTGGCGTCGTGAGGACCGGCGGCGGCCTCGGGGTGGTACTGGACGGAGAAGGCGAGGCCGCTGTCGAGGGCGACACCCTCGACGCAGTCGTCGTTGAGGCAGGTGTGGGTGACCTGGGCGGTGCCGAAGTCGGTGTCGAAGGGCTCACCGGCACGGCCGCTCAGGGCGAAGCCGTGGTTCTGCGAGGTGATGTCGATCTTGCCGGTGAGGTGGTTGAGCACCGGCACGTTGATGCCACGGTGGCCGAACTTCAGCTTGTAGGTCTCCATGCCCAGGGCGCGGCCCAGGATCTGGTTGCCGAAGCAGATGCCGAACAGCGGGATCCTGCGCTCCAGCACGGTACGGACCTGCTCGACCATCACGTCGGCGGTGGCCGGGTCACCGGGACCGTTGGAGATGAACACGCCGTCCGGGGAGTACTGCTCGATGAGCGGCTCGACCGGCGAGTTCGCCGGCACGACCACGGTGCGCACGCCGCGGGCGACGAAGTTGCGCGGGGTGTTGGTCTTGATGCCCATGTCGTAGGCGAGCACGGTGAAGCGCGTCTCCCCCTCGGGCTCAAGCACGTAGGTCTCGTCGGTGGAGACCTGGGTCGCCAGGTCGGCGCCGGCCATCGACTGCTGGGCGTTGACCTCGGCGACGAGCTCCTCGACCGGACGCCCGGCGGCCTCGCCGCTGAACACGCCGGCGGCGACGGAACCCTTGTCGCGCAGGTGACGCACGATAGCGCGGGTGTCGACACCCTGGATGCCGATGACGCCCTGCTTCTCCATCTCCTCGGCGAGGCTGCGGTCGGCGCGCCAGTTGGACACGGTGCGCGAGAGGTCGCGGATGACCAGGCCGGCGACCCAGATGTGGTCACCGTGGGACTCGCCGTCCTCGTCGTTCCAGCCGGTGTTGCCGATCTGCGGGGCGGTCGCCACCACGATCTGCCGGTGGTAGGACGGGTCGGTCATCGTCTCCTGGTAACCGGTCATGCCGGTGGTGAAGACGGCCTCACCGAGGGTGGTGCCGGTGGCGCCGAAGGCCCGGCCGCGGAACACCCGTCCGTCGCCGAGGACCAGCAGCGCGGGGGTGCGGGAGGAACTCACAGCAGTACTCTTCTCTGTCGTATTATCGGTCATTTGTCGCTCACCTGGCCGTCCTGCCAGGTCACCTTGCCGCGCAGCAGCGTGGTGGTGACCTTCACCGGCAGGTCCATCCCCTCGTAGGGGGTGTTGGCCGACTTGGAGGCCATCTGCTCGCCGTGGGCGGTCCAGCCGTGGTCAGGGTCGACCACGCACAGGTTCGCCGGCTCGCCCACGGCCACCGGACGCCCGTGTCCGGGCAGCCGCAGGATCTCCGCCGGGCGCTCCGACATCACCCGGGCCACGAAACGCCAGTCCTGGCGCTCCTGGTCCTGCGGTGGGTCGGTGACGAACAGCCCGGCGATGATCGCCAGGGAGGTCTCCAGTCCCAGCATGCCGGGGCGGGCCTTGTCGAACTCGCAGCACTTCTCCTCGGAGCCGTGCGGGGCGTGGTCGGTGGCCACGCAGTCCACAGTGCCGTCGATCAGGGCCCGGCGCAGCGCCAGGGTGTCGCGGGTCTCGCGCAGCGGAGGGTTGACCCGGTAGTGCCCGTCGTAGGTCTCCAGCTTCTCGTCGGTGAGGATGAGGTGGTGCGGGGTGACCTCGGCGGACAGCGGGATGTCGTGCTCGCGGGCCCAACCCAGCAGGCCCACGGTGCCCTCGGTGGAGGCGTGGCAGATGTGCAGGCGTCCGCCGTAGTCGCGGGCCAGCAGGGCGTCGCGGATCACGATGGACTCCTCGGCGACGCGCGGCCAGCCGCGCAGTCCCAGGCGGGCGGCGGTCTCACCCTCGTGGGCGACGGCGCCCTCGGTCAGGCGGGGCTCCTCGCAGTGCTGGGCGAGCAGCACGTCCAGTCCCCCGGCGTACTCCACGGCCCGGCGCATCAGGCGCGGGTCGTCGACGCACTTGCCGTCGTCGGAGAACATGCGCACCCTGGCGTCCGAGTCGGCCATCATGCCGAACTCGGTGAGCTCGGTGCCCTTGAGCCCGCGGCTGATCGAGCCGACCGGGTGCACGTCGCAGAGGTTCTTCTGCTGGCCCTTGAGCCACACCATCTCGGCGATGGCGGGGGTGTCGGTGACCGGGTCGGTGTTGGCCATGGTGAACACGGCGGTGAACCCGCCGCGGGCGGCGGCGGCCGAACCGGTGGCGATGGTCTCGGTGTCCTCACGGCCGGGCTCGCGCATGTGCACGTGCATGTCGACCAGGCCCGGCAGCAGGACCTGGCCGTCGAGGTCGATGACCTCGAACTCATCGGTGGCGCTGATGCTCCCGGTCGGGGCGATCTCGGCGATCACGCCGTCGCGCACCAGCACGTCCTGCGGGTCGCCCTCGCCGTAGGGCAGGACGCCGCGCAGCAGCACGGCCCCCTCGGCGGCCGGGTGAAGGACGCCGGTTGCCGGGTAGTCGTTCACGTTGTTCTCCTCCGGGATGGTTGTTGTGCTCATCGCTGCTCCCCCGCGTTCGTCTCGGTGCCGACCAGCAGGGTGAACAGGGCCGCCATGCGCACGTGCACACCGGCGGTGACCTGGTCGAGGACCACGGTCTGCGGGGCGTCCGCCACCGCGTCGTTGATCTCCATGCCGCGCAGCATCGGGCCGGGGTGCAGCACGATCGCGTCGTCCTTCAGCGCTGCCAGGCGGTCCTGGGACAGCCCGTAGCGCGTGGCGTACTCGCGGTGCGAGGGGAAGAAACCGCCGTCCATGCGCTCGGCCTGCACGCGCAGCATCATCACCGCGTCCGCCGAGGCGATGGCGGTGTCCATGTCGTGGCTGACGCGCACGGTGCCCTTGCCGGCGGCCGGGCCGTTCGGGTTGACCCAGTGCTCGATCCCCGGGGCCAGCAGGGTTCGCGGGGCGACGAAGGTCACGTCCGCGCCCAGGGCGGTGAGCAGCAGGGCGTTGGAGCGCGCCACCCGGGAGTGCAGGATGTCGCCGACGATGACCACGTGGGCGCCGTCGAGCGTGCCGAGCTTGTTGCGCAGCGTCACCGCGTCCAGCAGGGCCTGGGTGGGGTGCTCGTGGGCGCCGTCGCCGGCGTTGAGCACGCTGATGCCGTCACTGCCCTGGCCGACCCAGTTGGCGACCTGGCGGGCCGCACCGGACGAGGGGTGGCGCATGATGATCGCGTCGGCGCCGACGGCGCGCAACGTCAGGGCGGTGTCCTTGAGTGACTCGCCCTTCTTCACCGAGGACGAGGACGCCGAGATGTTGATCACGTCGGCGCTCATCCACTTGCCCGCGGTCTCGAAGCTGGAGCGCGTGCGGGTGGAGTTCTCGTAGAACAGGGTGAACACGGTGCGACCACGCAGGGTCGGCAGTTTCTTGACCTCACGGTCGCGCAGCGTCTCGGCGAAGCGGTCGGCCTCGTCGAGCAGCAGGGTGATGTCGTCGGCGTCGAGGTCGGCGATGCTCAGCAGGTGCTTCATGCGTTGTCTCCTTCCGGCGCCGTGCCGGCCGGGCGGAGCAACTCCACCCGGTCCACGCCGTCGATCTCGGCGAGGGAGACACGGACGTCCTCACTGGTGGAGGTGGGGATGTTCTTGCCCACGTAGTCGGCGCGGATGGGCAGTTCGCGGTGGCCACGGTCGACCAGGACCGCCAGCTGCACGATGCGGGCACGGCCCACGTCGCTCAGCGCGTCCAACGAGGCGCGGATGGTCCGCCCGGAGAACAGCACGTCGTCGACGAGGATGACGGTGGCACCGTCCACCCCGTCGCGCGGGACGCTGGTGGGCTTCAGGGCGCGGTGCGGCGTGGAGGTGAGGTCGTCGCGGTAGAGCGTGGCGTCCACGGCCCCGTGGAACACGCCCACCCCGCTGAACTCCTCGATCTTCTCGGCGAGTCGCGCCGCCAGCGGCACTCCCCCCGACGGGATCCCCAGGAGCACGACCCGGTCGGAGCCGGGTGCGTCCAGTGCCGTTTTCTCGATGATCTGGTGCGCGATGCGTGCGACAGTACGTCCGACGTCGTCCGGACCCAGGAGGGTGACCGTGGTGCCGTCGGTATGCTGCGTGCTCATCGTGACCTCCTTCCCCGCCTCACAGGACGGATCGTTAAAGGTGGTCGGAACCGGCACGAGGACCGGATCCAGTTTCCGTGCAGAATTCTAGCACGGTCCCGGGACGTCAGCCCCGGGGAGTCTAGTTCTCGTCGCCGGGCTCGTCGTCCGGCTCGTCGGCGGGTTCGTCGACGATGCCGTCGACGAGGGCGTCGGCGCGCGCCTGCTCGGCGTCACGCTCGGCCTTCGCCGCCGCAGCGTCCTGCTCGGCCTTCTCGGCGGCGGACGCCTCGTCAGCGAGGCGCTTGTCGCGGGCGATCCCGTCGAGCACGGCGTTGACGTAGCCGGGGGCCTTGTCGTGGGAGTACTCCGAGGCGAGCTGGATGCCCTCCTTGAGCGCCACCCGCGAGGGGACCTCCGTGTTGTAGAGCAGCTCCCAGGCGGACACGCGCAGCACCGCACGGTCCACCGCCGGCAGGCGCTCCAGACGCCAGGTGCTGCTCAGGTGGCTGGCGATCGCTCGGTCGATCTCGTCGAGGGAGGACGCCACCCCCGGCACGATCCGGGCGGTGTACTCCGGCACCTGCTTGACCTGGTTGGACTCGTCCCTGGCCAGTTCGGTGCGGTCCTCGACGATCTCGACGGGGTCGATGTCGCGGAACTCGGCCTCGAAGAGGATGTCGACGGCGCGTCGACGGGCCTTGTAACGGGCCCCGTGGCGGCGGTAGGCCTCACCGGCCTGCTTGTCGCCGGAATGATTCTCGTTGGACATGACGTCTAGTTGTTGACGCGGGAGAGGTACTCGCCCGAGCGGGTGTCGACCTTGACGACGTTGCCGGTCTCCAGGAACAGCGGGACCTGGATCTCCGCGCCGGTCTCCAGGGTGGCGGGCTTGCTGCCACCGGTGGAGCGGTCGCCCTGCAGGCCCGGGTCGGTGTGCTGGATCTCCAGGTCCACGGAGACCGGCAGCTCACCGAAGAGGATCTGGCCGTCGTGGAAGGACAGCTGCACGCGCATGTTCTCCAGCAGGAAGCGGCCGGCGTCGCCGAACTTCTCGGAGGGCACCTCGAACTGCTCGAAGTCCTTGTCGTCCATGACAACGAAGTTCTCGCCGTCGTGGTACAGGTAGGTCATGTCGCGACGGTCGACGGTGGCGGTCTCGACCTTCACACCGGCGTTGAAGGTCTTGTCGAGGGTCTTGCCCGAGACGACGTCCTTCAGCTTGGTCCGCACGAACGCGGGGCCCTTGCCCGGCTTGACGTGCTGGAACTCGATGATCTGCTGCAGCTTGTTGTCGATCTTCAGCACGAGACCGTTCTTGAAATCCGCGGTGGTCGCCACGTGTCTACTCCCTGGGAAACGAGGATGGATGGTCAGCCGGTCAGTCTAGCAGTCCCCTGCTAGAGCACACGCAACTCGGTCGGCGAGGGGTTCACCGACTCCGCGCCGGTGGCGGTGACGATGTAGGTGTTCTCGATCCGCACACCGGTACGCCCGGGCAGGTAGACGCCCGGTTCGATGGTCAGCGTCATCGACTCGGAGAGCTGCTTGTCCTGCGGGGTGCGCGAGGCTGCGTAGGGCGCCTCGTGCACGTCCAGGCCGACACCGTGGCCGGTGGAGTGCACGAAGTACTCCGCGTAACCGGCTTCGTCGATGATGTCGCGGCAGACCTTGTCGACGGCGAACAGGCCCGCCCCCGGGCGCACGGCCTCCACCCCGGCGTTGAAGGAGCGGTACACCAGGTCGTAGATCTCCGCCGACAGTGCGTCCGGCTCCCCCACGCACACCGTGCGGGTCTGGTCGGAGGCGTAGCCGTCGAGCCACACGCCGAAGTCCATGGTCACCAGGCCCGGGACGATGACGTCGCGCGAGACGCCGGCGTGCGGCTTGGCCGCGTTCACGCCGGACGCCAGGATCGTGTCGAAGCTCAGTCCGTCCGCCCCGGCGGCCCGCAGGCGGTACTCCAGGTCGGCCGCGGCCTCGATCTCGGTGATGCCCTCGCGGATGCCGCCGGCGGTGATGAATTCTGTGAAGACCGAGTCCGCCAGCCGGCCGGCCTCGCGCAGGGCGTCCAGCTCGGCCGCGTCCTTGACCAGGCGGGCCCCTTCGACCGCGCCGGAGAGGATCGCCGGGTCACCGAGTTCGCGGGCGGTGGCCACGCTCATGCCCGGTTCGACGGCGAAGGCGCTGTCGCCGGCGACTCCGCGCAGTTCACCGAAGAGGTCACGGGTGATCCGGATGTCGATGTTGGTCGAGTCCGCGGTCTCCTGGCGCACCTGGGTGTCGTAGCGTCCGTCGGTGACCAGGGTCGCCGCACCGTCGGTGTCGAGCAGCAGGGCGGCGTTGGAGCCGCTGAATCCGGTGAGGTAGCGGATGTTCTTCAGGTCGGAGACGAGCAGGAGGCTGTGGCCGGCGTCGGCGACGGTCTGTGCGACGGCGCGGCGGCGGGTGAGGGTGTCGGTCATGACCCTCAGGGTACTACCCCGCCGCGGGCGACGGTGTGCCCGCTCGGGAGGTACCCACTAGCTGCCTGCGAGGTACTCCAGCGCCATGGTGTAGCCCTTGACCCCGAGCCCGGCGATCACGCCGCGGGCGATCGGTGAGAGGTAGCTGTGGTGGCGGAAGGCCTCGCGGGCGTGGATGTTGGAGATGTGCACCTCCACGAAACCGGGGCCGTCGGCGACCTCGACCAGGGCGTCGCGCAGGGCGACCGAGGTGTGGGTCAGGCCGCCGGGGTTGATGACGACCGCGTCGCCGTCGTCGGCCGCCCGGTGCACCCGGTCGATGAGGTCGCCCTCGTGGTTGGACTGCAGCGTCTCGATCTCCACGCCGAGGCGCCGGGCGTCGGCCCTGAGCCCCTCCTCCACGTCGGCCAGGGTGGTGGAGCCGTAGATCTCGGGCTGGCGGCGTCCGAGCCGGTCGAGGTTCGGTCCGTTGAGCACGACGATGCGCATGGTGTCTCCTTGGCTGACTTTGGCTGACTGTTGACGAGCTAGCTGGCGGTGTTGCGGTAGGCGGTCTGCAGGTCTGCCTGGGCGGGGTTCACCAACGTCTGCGGGACGTAGGAACCGTCACCCTCACCGTCGCCTTCACGGTCGCCCACGACGACGACGCGCAGGCTGCCGTCCTTGTTCTTCTTGTCGCGGGCCATGACCTCGGTGAGCTCGGCGAGGGTGGCGTCGGAGTAGCCGGTGGGCAGGCCCACGCTGTCGAGGATACGTCGGTGGCGGGCCACCGCGTCGGCGTCGAGCAGGCCGGCGGCATGGGCGAGCTCGGCCTCGAAGACCATGCCCACCGCCACGGCGTGACCGTGGCGCCACCGGTAGTTCTCGTGCTGCTCCACGGCGTGACCGTAGGTGTGGCCGTAGTTGAGGATCTCGCGCAGCGAGGACTCGCGCAGATCCTGGCCGACGACGTCCGCCTTGACCCTGATGGCCGCCTCGATGAGCTCCGGCAGGGTGCCGTGCGGGTCGCAGGCGGCAGCGGGGTCGGCCTCGTAGAGGTCGAGGATGTGGCCGTCGCGGATGAACCCGGCCTTGATGATCTCCGCGCTGCCCGCCACGATCTCCTGGTGCGGCAGCGTCTCGAGCACGTCGAGGTCGACCAGGACGGCCGAGGGCTCGTGGAAGGCGCCGACGAGGTTCTTGCCGGCGGCGGTGTTGATGCCGGTCTTGCCGCCCACCGCCGCGTCGACCATGGCCAGAAGCGTGGTGGGGTACTGCACGACCCGCACCCCACGCATCCACGTCGCGGCGATAAACCCGGCGAGGTCGGTGGTGGCCCCGCCGCCGACGCCGACGACGACGTCCTGACGCGACAGTCCGGCGTCGGCGCAGACGTCCCAGCACTGCGCGGCACCGGCGACGGTCTTGGCTGCCTCGGCGTCCGGCGTCTCGTACAGGACCGGTTCGACACCGGCGGCGCGCAGGCCGTCGGCCACGCGGGACGCCAGGTCCGCCAGCGGCGGCTGGTGCAGCACCACGGCGCGGCGTGCCCCGGGCACGGCGTCGGCGACAGCGGCGGTCAGGTCGCGTCCGATGACGACGTCGTAGGGGTGCTCCGTGGCGACGTGCACCGTGCGGGTGGTCGGGGTACTCACAGCTGGGCCTCCGGGGTGTGTTCGGGCTCGTCGTCGGCAGGCTCGTCGGCGGCGGGGTCGTGCACGCCGATCAGGGCGAGCACCTCGGCCACGGTGTGCCGGGGGGTGCGTCCGTCGGCGTCGACGACGTAGGTGGCGACCTCCCCGTAGAGGTCCTCACGCTCGGCGAGGATCTCGCGGTAGCGCGCGGCGGGGTCGTCGCCGTCGGCGGCGGCGAGCACCGGACGGGTCGCCAGGTGCGCGGTGCGCCTGGTCCCCTCCTCCGCCGACACCCGCAGGTAGACCACGGTGTGCGCGGCGAGCAGCCGGCGGGTCGCCGCGGAGAGCACCGCGCCGCCGCCGAGGGACACCACGCCGGTGGAGCCCAGCGCCTCGGCGACGTGGGTCTCCTCGCGCGCCCGG
Source organism: Corynebacterium sp. AOP40-4SA-5 (assembly GCF_052377355.1). NCBI lineage: Bacteria > Bacillati > Actinomycetota > Actinomycetes > Mycobacteriales > Corynebacteriaceae > Corynebacterium > Corynebacterium sp. AOP40-4SA-5. The sequence goes on along the minus strand of NZ_JBQSWS010000015.1, from coordinate 46,833 downwards.
AACTCCGGCTCGCCGAGGGCGGTGAACAACTCACCGCAGGACGTGCCGTTGGCGTCCTCCAACAGGGTGTCGGAGTCCACGACCCCGCAGCGCAACGCCTCGCCGAGGGCGTGACCCACGGTGCTCTTGCCGGCACCGGGCGGCCCGACGAGCACGACCCGGGGGGTTGCGGTGGCAGACGCTCCGGCAGCGCCCGTCTCGCCGGCCATCAGGCCTCGTCCCAGGTCAGTCGGGCGTCCACGTCGTCGATGTAGGAGCGGTAGTTGCGGCGGGTCTCGGCGACGCTGTCGCCGCCGAACTTCTCCATCACCGCACGCGCCAGCACCAAGGCGACCATTGACTCGGCGACCACGCCGGCGGCGGGCACCGCGCACACGTCGGAACGCTGGTGGATGCCGGTGGCCGGACGTCCGTCGTCCATGTCCACGGTGGCCAGGGCACGCGGCACGGTGGAGATCGGCTTCATCGCCGCACGCACGCGCAGCTGCTCACCGTTGGTCATGCCGCCCTCCAGGCCGCCGGCGCGGTTCGTCCGACGCCCCACACCCGAACTCCGGTCGAGGCGGTCGATCTCGTCGTGGGCCTCGGAGCCACGGCGACGGGCCTCCTCGAAGCCGTCGCCGACCTCGACACCCTTGATCGCCTGGATGCTCATCAGCGCCTGGGCCAGCTGGCCGTCGAGACGACCGTCCCAGCTGACGTGGGTGCCCAGGCCGACCGGCAGCCCGGAAACCACGACCTCCACCACGCCACCGAGGGTGTCGCCGGACTTGCGGGCGGCCTCGATCTCGCTGATCATCGACTTCTCGTGGTTGTCGCCGTGGGCGGTGAACGCGCGCACCGGGGAGCCGTCCACCGCGTCCAGGTCCGCCGCGGTCGGCGGCGGGCCGGTGTAGGTGTCCGACGGGCCGATCGACAGGACGTGGCTGACAACCTCGGCACCGGTGACCTCGCGCAGCAGGGCGCGGGCGAAGGTGCCCGCCGCCACGCGCGCGGCGGTCTCCCGGGCACTGGAGCGTTCCAGCACCGGGCGGGCCTCGTCGTGGCCGTACTTCACCATGCCGGGGAAGTCGGCGTGCCCCGGGCGTGGGCGGGTCAGACGTGCACCGCGGCCGGAGTCCATCTCCTTGGCCACGGCCTCGTCGGTGAGGTCCACCGGGTCGGCGGACATGATGGTGGTCCACTTCGGCCACTCGGTGTTGCCGATCATCACGGCCACCGGCGAACCGATGGTCAGTCCGTGACGCACGCCGCCGAGGAAGGTCACCTCGTCGGCCTCGAACTTCATGCGTGCGCCACGGCCGTAGCCGAGGCGCCGTCGGGCGAGTTGGCGGGACACCTCGACGCGGGTGACTGGCACCCCGGCGGGAATGTCCTCGACAACGGAAACAAGGGCCTGGCCGTGTGATTCCCCGGCAGTCGTCCATCGAAGCATGCCCTACATTGTCGCACGGGCAACCATTGGTCGTCACCACAACCCGGGGTTTATGGCTCAGGTCACCGTCACGGCGGTGACGGCCGTGGCGACTACCGTGGCCAGCAGCATGCCGGGACCGTGCGGCAACCCGCGCGCCCGGACCCGTGGCGACAGGGCGAACACGAGGGTGACCAGCGAGGCGCCGGCCACGGCGAGCAACACCCCGGCCGCTCCCCCGGCCACCGCGGGGGCCACGCCCAGACTCAGGGCCAACTTGGCGTCGCCGCCACCGACGCGCCATCGCGGGGTGAGCCTGCCGGGCAGCACGCACAGCAGGAACCAGCCCAGCCCACCGAGCACCGCCCACGGGTGACCGGACGCCACGGCGAGCACCCAGGCCACCGGCACGGCGGGCAACGTCAACCTGTCCGGCAGCCGCCGCGAGCGCAGGTCGTGCACCACCAGCGCGCCCGCCCACAGTGCCACGGCCGCCAACGCGACCGTGCTGAGCAGCGCTGTGCTGATTAGCACAGACCCCCCGGTCTCCCCCATCCCCATTCGTCCCCCCGTTCGTCCCCTACGCCCCCGCGTCAGAGCCGGCGGCCGACTCCAGGGTCCTGCGGTGCGCCCGCAGCAACCGGTACATGCCCTCCGTGGAGGGCGTCTCCGCGGTGAACTGCCGGAACTGCTCGACACCCTGGCCGGCCAGCATCAGCAGGCCGTCCGACACCGGGTGGCCGGCGCTGCGCGCGGCCAGCATCAGCGGCGTGGGGTACGGGTCGTAGATCACGTCGACCACCGCGGCCGCCGAGGCCAGCTGCTCGGCGACCGCACCCGCCCCGGCGGCCGGGATGGTGGAGATCAGCACGTCCGCCGCGGCACAGGTCGACGCGAGCCGCTCATCGTCCAGGCGCAGCCAGTCGAACTCCATGCCGTAGGACTCGACCAGGCTCTGCAGGTTCAACGCCCGCTCGGAGCGTGCCAGCACGGTGACCGAGGTGAACCCCTCGGCCGCCAGCGCGGCGACGGCAGGACGCGACGTCCCGCCGTTGCCGACGACGACACCTCGTCCTGAGCCACGTCCTGAACCGGGGGCCTCGTCCTCGCCGAGGACGGCGCGGAGGCAGGCGGCCAGACCGTCGACGTCGGTGTTGTCGGCCATCCAGCGGCCCGTGGGGACGTCGTCGGCGTCGCGCAGGGGCACCAGGGTGTTCGCACTGCCGATCAGCGCCGCGCGGTCGGTGACCTCGTCGGCAAGGTCGTGGGCGGCGGACTTGCCCGGCATCGTCACCGAGAAACCACGCACGCACTCCGGCGAGTGCTGCATCAGCCGACGCACCTCCGAGGGCTCACCGGCGTCCACGCGGACGTACACCAGGGCGTCGTTGTCCATCATCGCCGCACTGCCCAGGTGGATCACCGGGGACAGGGAGTGCCCCACCGGACGCCCCAGCACGGCGCACAACTGTGCCGGCGTGCCCTCTGTGCCTTCCGAGTCAGCCTGGAGCCGGGCGGCGAGTTCGAGGAACTCCTCGACGCTGTACACCTCGGGGGCGTCGTTGCTGCTGTCCATGATCCTCTTACCTCGCGTCTGTCTGGGGTTATCGGGCACTAACGGGCACTAACGGGCACTGTCGAGGACACCGTTGCGGCGCGACTCCTCGATGGCGGCCTCGTGGTCGGAGAACTCGCGGTTGAACACGGTGCGTCCGTCGGTGTCCACGGTCACGAAGTAGAGCCAGTCGCCGTCGGCGGGGTGCTCCACGGACTGCAGCGCGGTGATGCCCGGTGAGGCGATCGGGGTGTCCGGCAGCCCCTTCTTGGCGTAGGTGTTCCACGGGGTGTTGCGGGCACGGTCCTCGTCGGTGGTGGCGACCTCCTGGGCGGAGACGTCGTAGTTGACCGTGGAGTCGAACTCCAGCTGCTGGTCCTCGTCCAGACGGTTGAGGATCACCCGGGCGACCTTGTCGAAGTCGCCCTCCGGGGCCTCGCGCTCCACGAGGGAGGCGGCGGTGATCATGTCATAGGGGCTCAGGCCCACGCTGTCGGACGCCTCGAGCAGACCGGTGCCCTCGTAGACCTCCGCGGAGTCCTCCAGCAGGGTGTTCATGATCTCCTGCGGGCCGGCGGTGGGGTCGAAGAGGTGCACACCCGGGGAGATCAGGCCCTCGACCCGTCGTGCGTCGTCGCCGCGGGCCTCCACGGCGTCCACGGCCCACTCGGGCACGCCGAGCTCGTCGGCCGGGGTGGTCGCGACGGTCTCACGCAGGTCGTCGACGCTGACGCAGTCCTCCAGCCCGTCGGTCAGGCCTTCACGGCAGGAGTTGCCGGCGATGGCGGAGTAGATGCCCTCGCGGGCCTCGCCGCCGACCACGGTGACGTCCTCGAGGGTCAGGCCGTTGGGGATGTCGATGACACCCAGGCGACGCTCGTCGTCGGTCAGTGCGGTCATCGCCGCCTCGGCGGACATCTCCTCCTGCAGTGCGTAGTAGCCGGCCTCCAGGCCGCGGGTGTCCCCGTTCTGCTCCGCGTGGTCGGCGGCACTGAGCATCGCCGAGCGTGAGCCGACCACGTTGTCCTCCAGCAGCTGCGGCAGCAGGCCGGAGACGGTGTCGCCCTCGTCGACGCGGACGAGGACCACGTTGCCGTTGCCCTCCCCCTCGTAGTCGCGGGTGCCGACGACCTCACGCTGGTAGTAGACGTAGGCGACGACGAAGACGAGAAGAAGGATCAGTGCAAGGCTGATAGCAATCGACCACTGTCGGCGCCGACGGTACCTGGGTTCGGTACTGATCTTTCGAGGCAAGGTTCACTCCCACGTCTCTACTGTGTACTTGGTGTAACAACGTCTTGGAACGTCATAAAAAGTCTATGGAACAGCATCGCATGTTCCGCTGCGCGTTATTCTCGCATGTCCTGCCCGGAAATCCTTGATCGGACACCCGGTTACGGGGTGGTTAACGGTCCAGCCGGGTGGTACGCGTGTCCAGCCACCCCTGCAGGATGTGCACCGCGGCGGCCTGGTCGATGCGCGAGCGGCCCTTGCGTTCGCTGACCCCGGAGGCACGCATTGCGCTGGTGGCGGCCACGGTGGACATGCGTTCGTCAACCAGGCGCACCGGTGTGCCGTCCAACGCCTCACGCAGGGCGGCGGCGTAGTTCTCCGCGCGGATCGTGCTCTCGGTGCGCTTGGAGCGCAGTGTCACCGGAAGCCCCACGACGACCTCGACCACGAAATTCTCCTCGATGAGCTCGAGGACGCGGGCGAACTCGCTGCCGGGGCGCCGACCGCTGCCCTTCTCCGCGGCGACGGTCTCCAGCGGGGTGGCGAGGATGCCGTCGGGGTCGGACAGGGCCACGCCGATGCGTACCGTGCCGACGTCCAGGCCCAGACGGCGTCCCCGCCCGGGGTCCCCGTCCTCCATCACTTGCCGCCGGCGAGGACCGACTCGACGTGCGGACGCACCGCGGCGACCGCGGCGTCGATGCCGGAGGCGTCGTTGCCGGAGCCCTGCGCCATCGACGGCTTGCCGCCGCCGCGTCCGCCGACCAGCGGGCCGACGGCCTTGACGACCTCACCGGCGGACAGGCCACGGTCGACGGCGGCGTCGGTGACTGCGGCGATGAACGGCACCTTGCCGGACTCGGTGTCCGCCGAGGCGAAGAGCACGACCGCCGGCTCGGACCCGAAGCGGGCCTTGGCGTCGTTGGCGATGGTGCGCAGGTCGCCGCCGGCGATACCGTCGGCCACACGGGCGGCGAGCACACGCACACCGTCAACGGTGACGGCCTGCAGCACGTAGTCGCCGACCTTGGCGGTCAGCTCGGCGGTGCGGAACTGGTTGATCCGCTTCTCCGCCGCCTGCAGGCGCTCGTTGATCTGGGCGAAGCGCTCCGGCAGGTCCTCGGAGGTGACCTTCAGCCGCGAGGCCAGGCTGCCGGCGACGGCGTTCTGGCCGGCGAGGAAACGCATCGAGTCCATGCCGGTGTAGGCCTCGATACGGCGCGTGCCCGAGCCCACGGAGGACTCGCCGAGGATGGTGACCGGGCCGACCTGGGAGGAGTGGTCGACGTGGATGCCGCCGCACAGCTCCATGGAGAACGGTCCGCCGATCTCCACGACGCGTACCTGCGAACCGTAGTTCTCACCGAACAGGGCCATCGCACCCATCGCCTTGGCCTCCTCGAGGCTGGTCTCGATGGTGTTGACCTTGTAGTCGGTGTCCACGGCCTCGTTGGAGATCTCCTGGATGCGGCGCAGCTGGTCGTCGGTGAGCTGGGTGCCGTACTTGAAGTCGAAGCGCAGGTAGCCCGGCTTGTTCATCGAACCGGCCTGCACCGCGGTGGGCCCGAGCACGTCGCGCAGGGCGGCGTGGATCAGGTGGGTGCCGGAGTGCGCCTGGCGTGCGGCGTGGCGCCACGCGTGGTCGACGTGTGCGGAGACGGTGTCGCCCACGGCGAGCTCACCGCCGGTGACGGCGACGCGGTGCAGCGAGACCTTGCGTCCGGTCTTCTGCACGTCGCGGACCTCGCCCAGCCCGCCGGGGCCGGTGAGGGTGCCGCGGTCGGCCATCTGGCCGCCGGCCTCGGCGTAGAACGGGGTGCGGTCCAGGATGACCTCGACCTCGGTGCCCTCCGGGGCGCGGTCGACCAGGGTGCCGGCGGAGACCAGGCCCAGGATGTGGGCCTCGGCGTCGGTGGAGTCGTAGCCCAGGAAGACCGTGGGGTGGTTGTCGACGAAGGAGCGGTACACCGACACGTCGGCGTGGACCTGCTTCTTCGCCCGGCTGTCGGCCTTGGCGCGGGCCTTCTGCTCGGCCATGTGGGCGTCGAAGCCGTTCTCCCCGTCCTTGTCGACGGTCAGTCCCTCCTCCGAGGCCATCTCGATGGTCAGGTCGATGGGGAAACCGTGGGTGTCGTGCAGGGTGAAGGCGGAGGCGCCGTCGAGCTCGGTCCGGCCCTGGGCCTTGACCTTGGCCGCGGCCTCCTCGAACAGGCGGGTGCCGGACTCCAGGGTCTTCAGGAAGGCGGTCTCCTCGCCCACGGCGACGGCGCGGATGCGCTCCCAGTTCTCCGTGATCTCCGGGTAGGACGGGGTCATCGTGGTGCGCACGGTGTCCATGAAGCGCTCCATGGTCACCCCGGTGGCGCCCAGCAGCCGGGCCGAACGGATGATGCGGCGCAGCAGACGGCGCAGGATGTAGCCGCGGCCCTCGTTGCCGGGGGTCACGCCGTCCAGGATGAGCATCAGGGCCGTGCGGGTGTGGTCGGCGATGACGCGGAAACGCACGTCCTCCACCGAGTTCTCCACCAGACCGTAGACGGCGCCGGTGAGCTCCTCGGCGACCTTGATCACCGGGGCGAGCAGGTCGGTCTCGTAGACGTTCTCCACGCCCTGCAGGATGCAGGCGACGCGCTCGATGCCCATGCCGGTGTCGATGTTCTTCTGCGGCAGCTCACCGACGGGTTCGAAGCCCTCCTTCGGGCTCTTCTCACCGCGCACGTCCTGCATGAAGACCAGGTTCCAGATCTCGATGAACCGGTTTTCGTCGGCCTCCGGGCCGCCGTCGACGCCGTACTCCGGGCCACGGTCGTAGAAGATCTCCGAGCACGGGCCGCCCGGGCCGGGCACCCCCATGTCCCAGTAGTTGTCCTCGCCACCGCGGCGCTGGATGCGCTCGGCGGGCACACCGATCTCCTCGTGCCAGATCGCCGCGGCCTCGTCGTCGGTCCGGTACACGGTGGGCCACAGCCGGTCGGGGTCCAGGCCGAAGCCGCCCTCGGCGACGGGGTTGGTCAGCAGGCCCCAGGCGAAGTGGATGACCTCGCGCTTGAAGTAGTCGCCGAAGGAGAAGTTGCCGGCCATCTGGAAGAAGGTGTTGTGGCGGGTGGTGATGCCGACCTCCTCGATGTCCAGGGTGCGCACGCACTTCTGGATCGAGGTGGCGCGCGAGGACGGCGGCGTCTGCTCACCGAGGAAGTAGGGCTTGAACGGCACCATGCCGGCGTTGACGAACAGCAGGTTCGGGTCGTCCAGGATCAACGAGGCACTGGGGACCTCGGTGTGGCCTTGCTTCACGAAGTGGGAGAGAAAGCGCTCGCGGATCTCATGGGTCTGCACAGTTTCGGAACCTTCTTGATAGCTGAATCGTCGACGCGGTGTTTTACACGTGTTGCCTTAACCGGAAACAGTCTACCCGCTGCCCCGGACGATGCCACGCAGGGTCTCCAGGCGGGGCTTGAGCGTGTGCTCACGGCCGTGCTCGGTCGGCCGGTAGTAGCGGGCTTCCGCCAGGTCCTCCGGCAGGTAGTCCTGGCGCAGGACGCCGCGCGGGTCGTCGTGCGGGTACCGGTAGCCGACGGCGTTGCCGAGCGACTCCGCCCCCGAGTAGTGCCCGTCGCGCAGATGCGGCGGCACCACCGAGCCGCGTCCTTCCCGGATGTCGGCGAGGGCGGCGTCGATGCCCTGCACCACCGAGTTCGACTTCGCCGCGGTGGCGATGTGCACCGTCGCCTGCGCCAGCGGGATGCGTCCCTCGGGCATGCCGATGAAGCTCACCGCCTGGTGCGCGGCGATCGCCGCCTGCAGGGCCGTGGGGTCGGCCATGCCGACGTCCTCGGAGGCGTGCACCACCAGTCGGCGGGCGATGAAGCGGGGGTCCTCCCCCGCGTCGATCATGCGGGCCAGGTAGTGCAGCGCGGCGTCCGGGTCCGAGCCGCGCAACGACTTCACGAAGGCACTGGTGATGTCGTAGTGCTGGTCGCCGTCGCGGTCGTAGCGCGCCACCGCGCGGTCGGTGGACGCCCGGACGTCCTCGGCGGTCAGGAGGCTGGGCGCGTCTGTGTCGGTCGTTCCGTTCCCACCAAGGTCCCCGAGTCCCTCGACGGCGGCCTCGAGGTAGGTCAGACCACGGCGGGCATCCCCGGCCGCGAGGGCGGCGAGCAGGTCACGGGCGTCGTCGGCCAGGGTGACCGCGCCACCGTAGCCGCGGCGGTCGGTCGTGGCCCGGGTGAGCAGCATGGCGACGTCGGCGTCCTGCAACGGCTTGAGCTGCACCAGCAGCGAACGTGACAGCAGCGGTGAGACCACCGAGAAGCTCGGGTTCTCAGTCGTCGCCGCGACGAGCAGCACCGTGCGGTTCTCCACCGCGCCCAGCAGTGCGTCCTGCTGGGTCTTGGAGAACCGGTGGACCTCGTCGATGAACAGCACCGTCGACTCACCGTGGGTGAGCAGGCGACGGGCGTTGTCGATGACCGAACGGACCTCCTTGACCCCGGCGTTGAGCGCCGAGAGCGCCTCGAAACGCCGGCCGGACGCCCCGGCGACCAGGGAGGCCACCGTGGTCTTGCCCGTGCCGGGTGGGCCGTAGAGGATGACCGAGGAGTCCCCGCGGCCGTCGATCAGACGGCGCAGCGGGGAGTTGTCGCCGAGCACGTGGGACTGGCCGACGACCTCGTCGAGGGAGCGCGGACGCATGCGCACCGCCAAGGGCGCGTGCGCCCCGGGGTGGAAGTAGGAGTCCGCCGACCGCGACGGGATGCCGGCCCCGGAGGCCCCAGGGTTATCCGCGGCCTCGGGGCTCCCGCCAGGGACCTCGAAAAGTCCGTCGCCGTCAGTCATCGAATCTGCGGCTGCGCCCCGAGCTTGGCCAGGGTGGTGAGCAGCTCGGCGGCGAAGTCGCGCACGGCCGGGAAGCTCTCGTCGACGTCGTGACGCTCGGCGAAGCGGCGCACCGCCTCCACCGTGGTCGCCAGGTCGGCGAGGTGCTCACGGGGCATCAGGTCGAGACGACGGGCGCCCTCGGCCGCCGATGCGGAGGTCTCGATGACCGCCAGGGTGCCGTGGTAGAGCAACGACAGGCTCATCAGCGCCCAGCCGACCAACGACGCCATCAGCGCCTTCTCCAGGCGCCCCTCCTCACGCACGGCAGGCCACACCACGGAGACCTCCGAGGACCAGGACTCGATGAACTCGCGGAGTTCCTCGGGGTCCAGCAGCGGGGTGGTGATGTCGTGGGGGAACCCGGCGATCACGCAGGCGACGTCGGAGACGATGTCGCGGAAACCCGCCCACTCGTAGTCCAGGAAGACCACCGAGTCGGCCAGCATGATGTTGTCCGGGGTCAGGTCGAAGGGGGTGAACGCCTGCACCCGGCTGCGGGACTGACGCGCCCCTGCCTCGTGGGCGAGCGCCTCCACGGTGGGGTCCACCGTCACCCCGCTGCGACGCAGCAGGTCCAGGCCCTGCTCCACCAGAGCGGCGACGTCCACGTCACGGTCGGTGACACCGGAGGCCGGGAGGTTGTGGCGGGAGTGCTGACGACGGTTGAGCGTGTCGAAGGCCTCCTGCCCGTCGGCGGTCGCGACGTGCATGCGTCCCAACGCCCGGCCCAGCTTGCGCAGGGCCGCGGCGCGCTCCGGTTCGTCGGCCATGGTGAGGATGTCGGAATAGTTGCGTCCGTCACCGAGGTCGGAGAGCACCATGATGCGGGTGTCGATGTCGTGGGCCAGCAGCTGCGGGCCCGGACGGTGCTCCTCGGCCAGCGTGTTGGTGTACTGGTAGGCCACCACCTCGCGGACCATCGCCGAGATCGCCTCGGAGTCGTCGCCACGCGAGGTGACCGGCGGAAGCTGCTTGATCACGACGGTGCGCTCCTGGAGGAACGGGTTCGGCGACACCCGCACCCGCACGACCAGGGAATCCCCGCTCCCACCGAGGTTCTCCGGGTGGGTCAGTTCCGGGGTGCCGCCGAAACGGTTCCCCAGCAGGTGTGCCGCACTCTCCAGCGCGTCGTCGATACTCAGCACGTCGATGTCCTCTCTCGGACGTCCCTCCATGTGCGAAGGACTCAGGCGTTCTTCTTGGGTTTGGCGTCGATCCCGGACTCCTTGCGCTGCTGCGCGGTGATCTCGCCCGGGGCGTCCGTCAGCGGGTCGATGCCGCCGCCGGACTTCGGGAAGGCGATGACGTCACGGATGGAGTCGTAGCCGCCGAGCAGCGAGACGATACGGTCCCAGCCGAAGGCGATACCGCCGTGCGGCGGGGCGCCGAAGGCGAAGGCGTCGAGCAGGAAGCCGAACTTCTCGCGCGCCTCCTCCTCGGTGATGCCCATGACCGCGAAGACACGCTCCTGGATGTCGCGACGGTGGATACGGATCGACCCGCCGCCGATCTCGTTGCCGTTGCAGACGATGTCGTAGGCGTAGGCGGTGGCCTCGCCCGGGTTGTCGTCGAAGTTGTCGATCCACTCCGGCTTCGGGGAGGTGAACGCGTGGTGCACCGCGGTCCAGGCGGAGTGGCCCAGGGCCACGTCGCCGGAGGCGGTCGCGTCGGCGGCCGGCTCGAACATCGGGGCGTCGACGACCCAGGTGAAGGCCCAGTCGCCGTCCTTGATCAGGCCGAGGCGCTCGGCGATCTCGCCACGGGCCGCGCCGAGCAATGCGCGGGAGGACTTCACGTCGCCGGCGGCGAAGAAGATGCAGTCGCCGGGCTTGGCGCCGACGTGCTCGGCGATGCCGGCACGCTCCTCCTCGGTGATGTTCTTGGCGACGGGGCCGGACAGGGTGCCGTCCTCGCCGACGAGGATGTAGGCCAGACCCTTGGCGCCGCGCTGCTTGGCCCAGTCCTGCCAGGCGTCGAGGGTACGACGGGCCTGCGAGGCACCGCCGTCCATGACCACGGCACCGACGTAGTCGGACTTGAACACGCGGAAGGAGGTGTTCTCGAAGAACTCCGCGCACTCGGTGATCTCGATGTCGAAACGCAGGTCCGGCTTGTCCGAACCGTAGCGGCGCATCGCGTCGGCGTAGGTGATCCGCGGGATCGGCCCGGTGATCTCGTAGCCGATCTCCTTCCACACCGCGGCGAGGATCTGCTCGGCCAGGGCGATGACGTCCTCCTGGTCGACGAAGCTCATCTCCACGTCGAGCTGGGTGAACTCCGGCTGACGGTCGGCACGGAAGTCCTCGTCGCGGTAGCAGCGCGCGATCTGGAAGTAGCGCTCCATGCCGGAGACCATGAGCAGCTGCTTGAACAGCTGCGGGGACTGCGGCAGGGCGTAGAAGTTACCGGGGCGCAGACGCGCCGGCACCAGGAAGTCGCGTGCACCCTCCGGGGTGGAGCGGGTGAGGGTGGGCGTCTCGATCTCGGTGAAGTCCTGGTCGACCAGCACGTTGCGGGCTGCGGCGTTCACCTTGGAGCGCAGGCGCAGGGCACGGGCCTGGTTGTCCCGGCGCAGGTCCAGGTAGCGGTACTTCAGACGGGTCTCCTCGCCAACCTCTCCGCCGCTGGCGGAGTCGTCGATCTGGAACGGCAGGGCCGCGGACTCGTTGAGGATCTCCAGGCCGGAGACGTTGAGTTCGATGGCGCCGGAGGCCAGGTTCGGGTTCTCCGAGCCTTCGGGGCGCCCCTCGACCACACCGGTGACACGCAGGCAGTACTCGCTGCGCAGTGCGTGGGCGCGCTCGGCGACATCACTCTCACGGAACACCACCTGGGCGAGTCCGGAACGGTCGCGCAGGTCGATGAAGATCACTCCACCGTGGTCCCGTCGACGGGAGACCCATCCGGTGAGGGTGACCTCCTCGCCGATGTGGTCTGAGCGAAGGTCACCACAAAGATGGGTCCGCAGCACGTCGCGTAGTCCTTTCGGATTGTTCGGGGAGGCTACTCGTCGGCACGGTGGTGCCGGAGGTAGCCCGATATCAGCGGCCCAGTGTACTACCCCTCCGTCGCGGGCGGAACAACGGTGGCATGCTGGAGGGCAACGGTCGAGATCCGATCGACGACGAAAGGACACCTGAGATGACACAGCAGGACCCCAACACACCGGGCGCCGCAGGACAGGGCGCCGGGGCCCACCGCCACCCCGACTCCGACGGCATCGCCGACCAGCTGACGGTCGAGGACACCGTGGTCACCCCCCTGGACTCCCGCGACCCCTACCGCCTGTTCTGGCTGACGAGCCAGATCGTGCTGCTGTTCTCCACGGTCATAGCCGTGGTGGCACTGGTGTACGGGCTGGCCACCGACACCGAGGCGTCCTGGGTCAGCGGCATGGCGTGCTTGGGCATCAGCATGCTCGCGGTGATCGGACTACTGCTCGCCCGTCTGGGCAGCGACCTGAAGGCCGCAGACGTGATCTGACCGCGCCCCTGCCGGGCATGACCAGGAGGGGGCACGGTCAGGAAGGGGGGCACACTCAGGCGCCGACGCCGCTCCAGTCGAAGCGGCCGAGGGTGGCGTCGTACACCTGCTGGGCGATGTCCCAGTGGTTGTAGGCGGCCCAGTCGCCTGCGTCGAGAGCCTGCTGCGCGAGTGCGATGTAGTCCATGTTCTTCCGGTTCTCCTGTGCGTCGGGGTTGCTTTGTCGGGGTGAAGCCAGTTCCTATGCCCACATCCCGACAATTATGAAACGAAGTATAGCCTTCCTCACCCCGGACCGCAGCCACAGGCGTCCCGCGCCTCCCCTGCGCCCCAACCCGCCGGGCCGGCAACCCTCCCGCCCACAGCTGTTCACCCCGGTGTCACGTCGAGGCCACCGCGGCAACAACCCCACGCCCTACGCTCCCAGAGGCACGGCCTAACCCGTGGCTTCACACCCCTCATGATCCAACATCCCAGGGAGCACCCCCACCATGTCTCGACAGCCCTTCCGGTCGCGCACCGGGATCGCACTCTCCACCGTCCTGCTGACCGCCCTGTCCACCACCCTCGCCACCGCGGTACCCGCCGCAGGACAGGACGCACTGCCGGACGCCGACACCTCGTCCTTCTCCGACGGGCCGTCCCTCTCCAGCTCCTCGGGCTCCTCGGATGCCGCGGCCCCCGACGAAGCCCCCACCACCAACGACGGCCTCTACGAAGGATCCGTCGAGGTACTGCGTGGCGACGACAGTGCCGCCGATACCGCCGAGACCATCACCGGCCGGGTCTTCGACGACGCCGACCGTGACTCCTCCCTCGGCGGCGACGAGGACGGCGTCGCCGGGGTGAGCGTCTCCAACGGCATCGACGTGGTCACCACCGACGAGGACGGCAACTACAGCCTTCCGGTCCGCGACAACATGTCCGTCACCGTCACCCAGCCTTCCGGCTGGCAGGTCCCGGTCGACTCCTCCAACTTCGCCCAGTTCAGTTACGAGCACTACCCCGAGGGTTCCCCCGACCTGAAGTACGGCGGACTCGAGCCCACCGGCCCGGTGCCGGACGCGGTGAACTTCCCCCTGGCGAAGTCCGAGGCCACCGCCTCGAGCGCCCAGAACTGCGCTATCGCCGCCGACACCCAGACCTACGACAAGACCGAGGTCGGTTACGCCGCCAAGGGTGCCCCGGCCGACCTGGCCGCACGCGACGACTACGCCGGCTGCGGCATCCTGCTGCTCGGCGACAACGTCGGCGACGACCTCAGCCTCAACCCGGACCTCAAGGGCCTCTACGCGGACGCCAACGGCCCGGTCCGCGCCCTGCCCGGCAACCACGACATCGACTACGACGCCGACAGCGACATCAACGCCACCGACACCTACCGGCGTGACTTCGGCTCCCCCTACTACTCCTACGACGTCGGCGACGTGCACATCGTCGCCCTCGACAACATCGACTACAACGGCGACGACGGCTCCGGCAACGGTGGCTACGACGAGCGCATCTCGGACGAGCAGCTGCGCTGGCTGCGAAACGACCTGGCCACCGTGCCCGACGACCGTCAGGTCGTGATCGCGGCCCACGCCCCGATCGTCAACTACGCCGAGGTCGTCACCGACAACGCCGCGGAGCTCTACGACGTGCTCGCCGAGCGTCCCGACGCCGTCACCGTCGGCGGCCACACCCACACCCGCGAGACCCTGCTCGCCGGGGAACGCCGCGAGGAGTGGGCCACCTACGACGAGAGCCCGATCGAGGAACTGCCCAACGACCAGATCGTCGCCGGTGCGGTCTCCGGCGACTGGTACTCCGGGGAGCTCAACGACAACGGCGTGCCCTACGCTTACACCCAGGACGCCGCCGAGCCGGGAGTGCTGACCATGCAGTTCTCCGGCGGACAGCGCAGCGAGTACTACACCGTGCGCAACGAGGACCCCTCCCACCAGTTCCTCACCGGTGTCAACTCCCCCACCTGGCGCTCCTGGGCCGCCGCCGCGGAGGCCAAGGGCGAGGACGCAAAGGTCGATCCGATCGACCCGCGCGAGGTCTCCAAGGCCGACGTCGAGGGCGGCGAGAGCTACCTGTCGAGCAGTTTCTTCAACGGCTCCACCGACGCCTCCGTCACCGTGAGCATCGACGACTCCGAGCCGCAGGACGCCGAGCTGACCCAGCCGGCCGAGGGGGAACCCCTCAACAAGGGGTGGGAGTACACCGAGACCGTCTCTGCCACCCACAACCTCAGCTCCACCGGCAACGTGGCCCAGGCGAGCCCGCACCTGTGGCGGACCTCCCTGCCCGCCGACCTGGAGGTCGGCCGGCACACCGCCGTGGTCACCGGCACCGACCGCCACGGCGAGGAGTTCCAGGACACCGTGGAGTTCACGGTGACCGACTGACACCCCGGTCCCGCTACACTTCCACCATGTCGTTCAACAACAACCTGTCCGGGATGGGCGGTCGCGCCCGCTCGGGCGGCAGCAGCGGTGGTGGCGGAGGCTTCGGCCTCGGCGGGGGTAACAACGGGGGCAACCGGGGCGGCGGTATCCTCGGCATGATCCTGATGAGCCGTGTCGGACGGCGCTTCGGGCTTCCGGGGATCATCGTCGTCGCCGCGGTGATCTTCTTCGCCAACGGTGGTGCCGGCATGTTCGGCGGCTCCGATGGAACCTCCGGTGCCACGCGCACCGATGGCGGGAACCTGGAGCACTGCACCACGGTGGAGGACGCCAACACCTACGACGACTGCCGCATCGAGGGCACCGCCATCTCCCTGGACGCCGTGTGGTCCGGTCTGCTCCCCGAGCAGGCGGGCATCCGCTACACCGAACCCGGCCTGGTCATCGGTGACGGGCAGGTCAACACCGGGTGCGGTACGGCCTCGACGGCCCAGACCGGCCCGTTCTACTGCCCCGGCGACCAGACCGTCTACATCGGTGACGACTTCTTCACCCAGCTGCGCCAGATGGGCGGCTCCGACGGCCCGTTCGCGCAGATGTACGTGGTCGCCCACGAGTTCGGCCACCACATCCAGAACCTGGAGGGGAACCTGGGGCTGTCTGACTACGACGACCCCGGCGAGGACTCCAATGCGGTGAAGATGGAGCTGCAGGCCGACTGCTACGCCGGTGTCTGGGCCGCCCACGCCGACAAGGGCGAGGACGCCGTGCTCGACCCCGTCACCCCCGAGCAGGTCAACCAGGCCATCACCTCCGCCCAGGCGATCGGCGACGACGCCATCCAGTCCGCCGGCGGCGGCCAGGTCAACCCGGACGCCTGGACCCACGGCTCATCCGAGCAGCGCCAGCAGTGGTTCACTACCGGCTACGACAACGGCACGATGGAGTCCTGCGCCCAGGACTTCAGGCGCTGAGGACTCCCCTCGCCGATCGGATGCTGATCAGTTGCCGCGGATCAGGTCCGAGGCGCGCTCCCCGATCAGCATGCAGCTGATGTTGGGGTTGACCGCGGTGAGTTGCGGCATCACCGAGGCGTCGACGACGCGCAGCCCGGAGACACCCTTGACGCGCAGCTCCGGGTCCAGCGGCGACATGACGTCGTCCACGGCACCCATGCGCACCGTGCCGGCCGGGTGGTAGACGGTGTTGTGCGTCTTGGCCACGTAGTCGGCGATGTCCTCGTCCGACTGCACCTCGGTACCCGGGAAGAGCTCCCGGCCGGCGTACTCGGCCATGGCCGGCTGGGCGACGATCTCGCGGGCGAGCTTGATGCCCTCCACGGCGATGTGCATGTCGTAGCCCTCCTCGTCGGTGAAGTACCGCGGGTCGACCATCGGCTTGTCGCGGAAGTCGCAGGTCCGCAGCCGCACCGTGCCGCGGGCCTTGGCGTGGGTGATGTTCGGCGTCAGGCAGAACGCCTCGTCCGCGGTCGGGTAGCCCTGACGACGGGTGTGCATGTCGAAGGGCATCGAACCGTAGTGCATCATCAGGTCCGGCAGGTCCAGGCCGTCGGCACCGCCCTCGTCGACCTTGTCGAAGATCCCGATCTCCCACCACTGTGTGGCGTCACGGGTCATCGGGACCTTGGACTCCCAGGAGATCACGGC
Source organism: Corynebacterium sp. AOP40-4SA-5 (assembly GCF_052377355.1). Classification (NCBI taxonomy): domain Bacteria; kingdom Bacillati; phylum Actinomycetota; class Actinomycetes; order Mycobacteriales; family Corynebacteriaceae; genus Corynebacterium; species Corynebacterium sp. AOP40-4SA-5. Next base: position 30,207 of record NZ_JBQSWS010000015.1, on the reverse strand, counting down.
CTCCGGGTGGTCCTGCAGGTGCTCGCCGACGCCGGGGGCGTCGACCAGGGTCTCCACGCCGACCTCGGCGAGGTGCTCGGCCGGGCCGATGCCGGAGAGCATGAGCAGCTTCGGGCTGTCGATCGCGCCGGCGGAGAGGATGACCTCACGGTTGGCGTCCAGGGTCTTGAGCCGTCCGAAGGGGTTGTCCAGGTACTCGATGCCGGTGGCCGTGGGCTGCCCGCCCTCGCCGTCGGTGGTCTCGCTGAACAGGATCCGGGAGACCTGACGGTCGGTCAGGATGTCCAGGTTCTCGCGCTCCATGACCGGGTGCAGGTAGGACACCGAGGACGAGGAACGCACGTTCTCGTCGGTGGCGTTGATCTGGAACCAGTCCGCACCGTGGTTGACGGTGGTGCCCTCGTTGAAAGGCGTGTTCGGCAGGCCCTGCTGTTCGCAGGCCTCGATGATCGCCGTGCCCACCGGGTCGCGGTGCGGCACCGAGCGCAGACGGACGGGGCCGTCGTGGCCGTGGTTGTCGCCCTCACGGTCATTGGTCTCCAGGCGCTTGATCAGCGGCAGGACGCTCTCGGAGTCCCAGCCGGCCGCACCCAGGCTCACCCAGTGGTCCAGGTCCTGGGCCGGGGTGTGGAAGGCGATGCACGAGTTGTGCGAGGAACAGCCGCCGAGCACCTTCGCACGCGCGTGGCGCATGAAGGAGTTGCCGTGCTGCTGCGGCTCGATCGGGTAGTCCCAGTCGTAGCCGGACTCCAGCAGTCCGGGCCACTCGGCGAGGTTCAGGATCTCTGGCTTGTCGACATCGGTGGGGCCGGCCTCGATCAGGGCGACGGTGACCTCCGGGTCCTCGCTGAGCCGGGACGCCACCACGGCGCCCGAGGAACCTGCACCGATGACGATGTAGTCGTAGTTGTCTCGCATGTCTTCTCCACTCCTCATGTGTTCCATGAATTCAGGTGAACAGTCAGGTACTGCTGACGGGGTACTACTTCTGGGGGAACCAGCCGGTCGCGGCCGGCTCGGTGTTCTCGTAGACGTGCTTGGCCTCGCGGTACTCCTCGAGTCCGGCCAGGCCGAGCTCGCGTCCGGTGCCGGAGGCCTTGAAGCCGCCCCACTCCGCCTGGGGGACGTAGGGGTGGTAGTCGTTGATCCACACCGTGCCGTGGCGCAGCGCCCGGGAGACCCGGTTCGCCACTCCCCGATCGCTGGTCCACACCGCGCCGGCCAGGCCGTACTCGGTGTGGTTTGCCGTGGCGATGGCCTCGGCCTCCGTGGTGAAGGTCTCCACGGTGATGACCGGGCCGAAGCCCTCCTCGACGACCGCGGGGTTCTCCGCGGTGCAGTTGTCGAGGACCGTCGGGGCGTAGAAGCAGCCCTTCTCCAGCTCGGGGCCGCCCCAGTGGCCGCCGCAGCGCAGGGTCGCGCCGGCCTCCACACCACGCCGGACGTAGTCGGTGACCTTGTCGCGGTGCTCCACCGAGATCAGCGGGCCGGTCTCGGCGGCCTCGTCGAAGGGACCGCCCATCACGATGCCCTCGGCACGGCGGACGAGCTCGTCGACGAAACGCTCCTTGATGCTCTCCTCGACGATCAGACGGGTGCCGGCCGAGCAGACCAGGCCGGAGTCCAGGAAACCGGCGTTGAGGGCGTTGTCCACGGCGGCGTCGAAGTCGGCGTCGGCGAAGACCACGTTCGGGTTCTTGCCGCCGAGCTCCAGGGCCAGCTTCTTGATGGACGGGGCCGCGGCGGCGGCGATGCGCTGACCGGTGACCAGACCACCGGTGAACGAGACCATGTCCACGTCCGGGTGCGATGACAGCGGCGCACCGGCCTCGGCACCCGCGCCGAGCACCAGGTTGGCCACACCGGCGGGCAGCCCGAGCTTGTCCAGCACGTCGATGATCAGGATGGCGGTGTGCGGGGTCAGTTCGGCGGGCTTGAGCACGAAGGTGTTGCCGGCGGCGATCGCCGGGGCGATCTTCCAGCTGGCCTGCAGCAGCGGGAAGTTCCACGGGGTGATCATCCCGCACACGCCGACGGGCTCGTAGACGACCCGGGAGATCACCGAGTCGTCCCCGGCGTCGATGATGCGGCCCGGGTGCTGGTCGGCGATCTTGCCGAAGAACCGGAAGCAGTTCATGATGTCGTCCATGTCGCCCTCGGCCTCGACCAGACGCTTGCCGGTGTCCAGGGCCTCGGCGCGGGCGAACTCGTCCTTGCGCTCGGCCATGGCGTCGGCGACCTTGAGCAGCAGGTCGCCACGGTAGGCAGCCGAGGTGGAGGACCACTCGCCGGCGTCGAAGGCCCGTCGGGCCGCGGCGATGGCCTTCTCGGTGTCGGCGGAGGTCGCCTCGGAGACCACGGCGACGACGCTGCCGTCCGCCGGGCAGGTCACGGTTCGGGTGCCGCCGTCGGCCGCGGCGGTCCAGGCGCCGTCGATGTACAGCGACCAGGGGGTGTCCTGGGGGGTGTCCCGGATGGTGTCAGTCATTGCTGTTCTCTCTTCCTGTCTGTTCAGGGTCGTTGTCGTCGTTGGTCCACAGCGAGGGTGCCGTGCCGTGGGCGTCGGCGGTGGGGGTACCACCGTCACCGGTCAGGGACATGTACTCCACGTGCACCTCATAGGAGTCCAGGACATCCGAGATGACCTGGTCCTTCGAGTAGCCGAGGATGTTGTGGCCGCGTGAACCGGTCGCCGAGAAGACCTCGAGCGTGAAGTACACGTCGTGGTCCACGTTAAGGTTCACCGCGAAGTTCGGCACCTGCCCCGGCACCGGGTACGCCTGGTACTTGAAGTCGTCCTGGCCCGGGAACCGGACCAGCAGGTCGACGAAGTCGATCGGGTACTCCGGGTGTGTGTCGCGGGTGAGCGAGACGTCCAGGCCGAGTTCGCGCAGTTCCTCGGCGACCTCGGTGATGGCCGGCGCCGCGGTGCTCTCCACGTAGGCCTGGGTCTCCTTCGCCGAGGGGAAGCTCATCCGGCGCTTGAGCCGGTTGCGCCACGCCAGTCGCGGCTGCGGGGTTCCCGCCCGGTCGGACAGCGCGCCGGGCAGGGAGAGCGCCCGGGACTGCAACCAGTGGGCCTCGGCGCCCAGGACCCGCCAGATGCTGAACATCAGCAGGTACATGATCACCGAGAACGGCAGCCCGATGAGCACCGTCGCCGCCTGCAGTGTGTAGACACCGCCGATGAGCAGCATCACCAGCGTCAGCGCACCGGTGAGCACCGCCCACACGATCCGCAGCCACGGCGGGCCGTCCGCGTCCTCCACCGAGGGCTTGGACGTGATGTTCGCCATCACCAGCGAACCGGAGTCCGCCGAGGTGACGTAGAACAGCAGGCCGGTCAGCACGGCCAGGGCCACCGCGAAGGTCGATCCCGGGTACTGCTGCAGCAGCAGGAAGAACCCGGACTCCGGGGTGTCCACCGCGGTCTGCAGGAACTCCTCGTCGCCGTCGCGGAAGAAGCCGAGGGCGGCGTTGCCGAAGATCGAGATCCAGATCGCGATGAAGGCGAAGGGGATCACGAGCACGCCGAGGATGAACTGGCGCAGGGTGCGTCCGCGCGAGATCCGGGCCAGGAACAGGCCCACGAAGGGTGCCCAGGCGATCCACCAGGCCCAGAAGAACAGTGTCCAGTCCGACTGCCACTGGTCCGCCGGGTAGTCGGCGGCACCGTCGGTGTAGGCGAAGGTGTTCATGATCATCGAGGGGAACCGGGCCACGAAGTCGCCGAGGTTCTGCACCAGGGCGTTGAGCAGCTCGGCGGTCCGGCCCATGACCACGATCCACACCATCAGCGCCAGGGCCAGCCACACGTTGAGCTCGGAGAGCCGGCGGATGCCCTTGTCCACGCCGGAGACCGTGGAGATGACGGTGATCAGCACGGAAAGGCCGATCAGGGCGACCTGGACGCCGGTGTTCGTGGGGATCCCGAAGATCTCGGAGAGACCGTAGTTCAGGAACACCACGCCGATGCCCAGGGAGACGGCGATGCCGAAGGCGGTGCCGATGGCCGCGGCGATGTCCACGCCGTGGCCGATCGCGCCGTGGATGCGGCGTCCGAAGACCGGGGCCAGGGCCGAGCGGATGCTCAGCGGCATGTGGTAGCGGTAGGCGAACAGGCCGAAGGCCATCCCCATCAGGGCGTACATCGCCCAGCCCGGGATGCCGTAGTGGAACATCGTCCACAGCGGGGCCATGCGGGCGGCCTCGTCGGAGAGCTCGGCGGTCTCCGGCGGGGTGAGGTAGTTCGTCGCGGGGCCCGAGACGCCGAAGAACATCAGGTCCACACCGATGCCGGCGGCGAAGAGCATTGCGCCCCAGGTGAACATCCCGAACCGTGGCTGCGAGTGGTCCGGGCCGATCTTGGTGTTGCCCACGCGGCGAAACGCGATCACCAGGACGAAGACCACCACCACCCCGGCGGTCAACACGTAGTACCAGCCCAGGTTGGTGGAGACCCACTCCTTGACCGTGTTGATCACGTTGTCCGCGGAGTCCGGGGCCAGCCAGGCCCAGACCACGAAGGCGACCATCAGTCCGGCGGACACAATAAACACCGGCCAGTTGACCGGTGAACTGCGTGCTGCCGTCGTTGACTCCCCGCCTCCCGGGGACTCAGATTCTTCCATGAAAATACTCCTCTGGGCTCAGTGTGAGGTCTCTGCGCCTGAATATAACTTTCAGGATTCAGAGACAAGGCTAGCCCATCGGAGCACCCGCCACCCCCGGTTGAGGAGAGGCTAAGGTCAGAGCAAGATCAGGCGGTTACTTCCGCTAATGCCCTGGTTACAACCTGCTCCACATCCTCTACCGCGACCTCGGTCTGCTGACGGGTCGACAGGTCGCGCAACACCACGGTGCCGTCCCGGAGCTCGTTGTCGCCCAGGACCAGAGCGAAGAGGGCGCCCGCCCGGTCCGCGCCCTTCATCGCGCCCTTGAGACCACGGTCGCCGTAGGACATGTCGGCGCTGACGCCGGCGCGGCGCAGCCGGTCGACGACCACCGCCATCCGACGCTTCGCGTCGGCACCCATCGGCACGCCGTAGACGTCGACACGGCGTCCCGTCGTCGGCGAGACACCCTCGGCCTCCAGGGCGAGCACGGTGCGGTCCACGCCGAGACCGAACCCGATGCCGGAGAGGTCCTGGCCGCCCAGCTGGGCCATCAGGCCGTCGTAGCGTCCTCCCCCGCCGATGCCGGACTGCGCGCCGAGTCCGTCGTGGACGAACTCGAAGCAGGTCTTGGTGTAGTAGTCCAGCCCGCGCACGAGGCGGGGGTTCAGGGTGTAGGACACGCCCATGTCGTCGAGGGTGCCGGTCACGGTCTCGAAGTGCTCCCGGGCCGCGTCGGACAGGTTGTCCGGCATCAACGGGGCGTCCGCCATCATCTCGCGGACCTCCGGGCGCTTGTCGTCGAGCACGCGCAGCGGGTTGATCTCGGCACGTCGACGGGTCTCCTCGTCCAACGGCAGGGCGAAGAGGAACTCCTGCAGCTTCGCGCGGTACTGCGGGCGGCAGGTCTCGTCGCCCAGCGTGGAGAGTTCAAGGCGGAAGTCCGAGAGCCCGAGCGCGCGGTAACAGCGGTCGGCCATGGCCACGACCTCGGCGTCCAACGTGGGGTCGTCGACGCCGATCGCCTCGACGCCGACCTGCTGGAGCTGGCGGTAGCGTCCCGCCTGCGGACGCTCGTAGCGGAAGAACGGGCCGGAGTAGGTCAGCTTCACCGGAAGCTGGCCGCGGTCGAGGTTGTGCTCGATCACCGAACGCATCACCCCGGCGGTGCCCTCCGGACGCAGGGTCACCGAGCGGCCACCACGGTCCTCGAAGGTGTACATCTCCTTGGAGACCACGTCCGTGGACTCCCCCACCCCGCGGGCGAACAGGGCGGTCTCCTCGAAGACCGGCAGTTCGATGTGGCCGTAGCCGGACTTGTGGATGACCTCCTCGAACGTGCTGCGCACAGCATGGAACGCCGCGGATGCCGGGGGCACGTAGTCCGGCACCCCCTTGGGGCCGGCGAACGATTGGACCTGTCCGGTGGAACCGGTGCTGCTGGAGTCACTCACGGGGGTCAACTATAGCGACCCGGCCGTCGGCTCACACGACCCCCTGCAGGAAGCCGTTCTGCTCCTTCTCCGTGCCCACCGTCGTCGCCGGGCCGTGACCGGGCACCACGGTGTCCTCCCCGTCGAAGGTCTCCACCAGGCGGCGCAGGCTGTCGACCATCACCGCCGGCTCGGAGAACGGCAGGTCGGTGCGTCCCACCCCTCCGCGGAAGAGCACGTCGCCGCCGAGGATCAGGCCCTGGCCCTCGACCTCGCCGCGGAACATCACCGAGCCCGGCGAGTGCCCGGGCATGTGGTGGGCGGTGAACCCCACCCCGCAGATGTCCAGCACGTCGCCGTCGGCGACGGGCGTGGGGACCTCCGGGGTCTCCATCGTGGCCACGTCGTGCGCCTCGCCGGACGGTCCCATCGCGTCGAGCACCTCGCGCTGCAGGAAGACGTTGTCCGCCGGGTGCATGTGGGACGCCACGGCGTAGGTGGCCTGCACCGAAGGCAGGTCGCGGACGTGGTCGATGTGACCGTGGGTCAGCACGATCTGCGTGACCCGCAGCCCCTTCTCCGCCACGGCCTGCTCGATCAGTGCCGCGGCCCCCATCCCCGGGTCCACGACGGTGGCCTCGGCCCCGTCGTGCAGGAGCAGGCAGTTCGTCTCGAACGGGCCGGTGGGCAATACTTCCACGGTGAGGTTCGCCATGGCCGCCACCCTACCGTCCGGCGCGGCCCGGATTCACCGGCGAGGTGGATCCCGGGGCAGATTCACAGGCGACAAGGTGGCGTGCTGCTGGAGTAAGCAGGTGCGGGGTGGAACAATGGGGCAGTCGATCACGACCGATCACATCCGATCACGACCATCCCCGAGGGAAAGGCCACGGAGCTTTGTCCGACAACTCCTCCCGCCGCGACGCGGCACTCAAGAATCTCGACAAGGAACTGAAGTCGAGGGCACGGCGCGAAAAGCTGCGCCCCCTCGGCGTCACGCTGGCCACCCTGGTCGTGCTCGTCGCCCTGGTCGGCGGCATCTACATCGCCGCCACGGCCGGTGGCGGCGACGAAGACGACCAGGAGAACCTCGCCGACGGCCAGAGCTCCGCCCCGAGCACCCCGGAGACCGAGGAGGCCTCGGCCCCGCAGGAGTGCGCCTACAACGAGTCCGGCGACGCCGCCAAGGAGGTCTCCGTGCCCAGTGCCGACGACCTGCGCACGGACGGCACCTCGGACGTCACCCTGGCCACCAACAAGGGCGACATCGGCGTGACCCTGGACTACGGCCAGGCCCCCTGTGCCGCCACCAGCTTCGAGCACCTCGCCTCGGAGGACTTCTACAACGACACCACCTGCCACCGCGTGGTCGTCAGCGACTCCATGAAGATCCTGCAGTGCGGTGACCCTGCCGGTGACGGTTCCGGCGGCCCCGGCTACTCCTTCCCCGACGAGTACCCCGTCTGGAACGAGGACGGCGAGCCGGTCGAGGAGGAGGGCCAGTACAAGCGCGGCGTGCTCGCGATGGCCAACAGCGGCGAGAACACCAACGGCTCCCAGTTCTTCCTCGTCGACGACGAGACCCAGCTGCCCAACGACTACACCATCTTCGGCACCATCTCCGAGGACGGGCTGAGCACCCTGGACTCCATCATCGAGGAGAACGAGGGTCAGCACGAGGACACCGGCGGCGACGGCGAGCCCGTCGACGAGGTCCGCATCGAGAGCGCCACGGTCGCCTGACACCCCGCGTCCGGTAGGTCGCGCCGTCGGCGCGTCCTACCCCCCGGTGGTGACGCGGTAGACGTCGTAGACGCCCTCCACGTTGCGCAGCTGGTTCATCAGGTAACCCAGCTGCTTGGTGTCCGACACCTCGAAGGTGAACCGGCACATCGCCACCCGGTCCTCCGCCACGTGAGTGCTCGTGGCGATGATCGGCACCTTCTGTTCACTGACCACACGAGTGACCTCGCTGAGCAGGCCCGTGCGGTCCAGGCCCTCGATCTGCAGGGTGACCACGAAGACCGCGTCGCGCACGTCCGAGGCCCACGCCACGTCGATGAGGCGCTCCGGCTCTGAGTGCAGCTTCTCGGAGTTGGTGCAGTCCGTACGGTGCACCGACACCCCGCCACCCTTGGTGATGAAGCCGAAGATCTCGTCGCCGGGCACCGGGGTACAGCACTTGGCGAGCTTCGCCGAGAAATCCGAGTTGCCCTGCACCAGCACACCGGAGCCGTCACCACGGCCGGACTGGACCTGCTGCTGCGGGGTCGTGCGACGCACCGCGGGGGCCGGGGCGACCGGCTGGTCGTCCTCGTCGGCGTCGCCCTGGTAGATGTCCTGCAGCATGTGGACCACATGCCCGGCGGTGACCCCGCCCTTGCCGATGGCGTCGTACAGGTCGTCCACGGAATCGCGGGAGAGCTGCGTAGCCACCGTGCGCAACGCCGTGGCCGTCACCAGACGCTGCAACGGGATACCCGTACGCTGCGCCTCGGCCGCCAGAGCCTCCTTGCCCTTCTCCAGGGTCTCCTCGCGGCGCTCCTTGTTGAACCAGGTGCGGATGCGGTTACGCGCCCGCGGGGAGACCACGAACTTCTCCCAGTCCTTCGACGGACCCGCGGTCGAGTCCTTCGAGGTGAAGATCTCCACCTTGTCGCCGGTCTTGAGCGGCGACTCCAACGCGACCAGCTTGCCGTTGACCTTCGCACCGATGCACCGGTGGCCGACCTCGGTGTGCACCGCGTAGGCGAAGTCCACCGGGGTGGCGTCCGTGGGCAGTGTCACCGCGTCGCCACGGGGGGTGAACACGAAGATCTGGGTCGTCGAGAGGTCGTAGCGCAGCGAGTCCAGGAACTCGTTGGGGTCCGCGGCCTCCTTCTGCCAGTCGAGCAGCTGACGCATCCACGCCATCTGGTCGACCTCGGCGGCGTCGCCCTTGTGCGAGCCCTTGGTCTCCTTGTAGCGCCAGTGGGCGGCGATGCCGTACTCCGCCTGGTAATGCATCTCGTGGGTACGGATCTGCACCTCCAGCACCTTGGCGTCCGGCCCGATGACCGTGGTGTGCAGCGAGCGGTACACGTCGAAGCGCGGCTGGGAGATGTAGTCCTTGAACCGGCCGGGCATCGGCTGGTACTGCGAGTGCACCGCGCCGACGGCGGCGTAGCAGTCGCGGATCTCGTCGACGAGGATGCGGATGCCCACCAAGTCGAAGATCTCGTCGAAGTCGCGGCCGCGCACGATCATCTTCTGGTAGATCGACCAGTAGTGCTTCGGCCGGCCCACCACCTCGGCGGTGATGTGCGAGTCGCGCAGCGTGGACTGGATGTCGTTGATGACCTTCGCCAGGTACTGGTCACGCTTGGGCGCACGGTCGGCGACGAGCCGGACGATCTCCTCGTACTTCTTCGGGTACAGGATCGCGAAGGACAGGTCCTCCAGCTCCCACTTGATCGTGGCCATGCCCAGGCGGTGCGCCAGCGGTGCGATGACCTCCAGGGTCTGCCGGGCCTTCTTGGCCTGCTTCTCCGGCGGCAGGAAACGCATCGTGCGCATGTTGTGCAGCCGGTCGGCGACCTTGATCACCAGCACGCGCGGGTCGTGGGCCATGGCCACGATCATCTTGCGGATCGTCTCGGCCTCGGCCGCGGAACCCAGGGCGACCTTGTCCAGCTTGGTCACCCCGTCCACCAGCTGGGTGACCTCGGCGCCGAAGTCGGCGGTGAGGTCGTCGAGGGAATAGTCGGTGTCCTCGACCGTGTCGTGCAGCAGCGCGGCGACCAGCGTGGTGGTGTCCATGCCGATCTCCGCGGCGATGGTCGCCACGGCAAGCGGGTGGGTGATGTAGGGCTCCCCCGACTTACGCAGCACCCCGGAGTGCAGGCGTTCTGCGGTGGTGTAGGCGCGGCTGAGGATCTCGACGTCGGCCTTGGGGTGGTAGCGCCGGTGCACGGCGATCAGCGGCCCCAGCACGGGGTTGATCCTGCTCTTGCCGGTGAGGCTGCGCGCGATACGCGCGGCCATCCACAGCGAGTTCTTCTCGTTCGTCATGCCTCACCGTTTCCCTACTGTGTGCAGCGTGTGAACGACAAGCCTACTGTCCGCGGGAAACCACGTACAACGGAAGGTCCCCCAAACGTTTCGCACCCTGCAGTTCCGGGACCTCCAGGGCCACGGCGACACCCACGGTGATCGCGCCGGCCTTGTCCAGCAGGGCACGTGCGGCGACCAGCGTGCCGCCGGTGGCGAGCACGTCGTCGACGAGCAGGACGCGGCGTCCGTGCACGTCGAGGCCCTCCGAGGGGATCTCCAGGGCGGCGGTGCCGTACTCCAGGGCGTAGTCCTGGTGGAACACCGGCGGCGGGAGCTTGCCCGCCTTGCGCAGCGCGAGCACACCGACACCGAGTTGCAGGGCGACCGCGGAGCCGAGCAGGAAGCCGCGGGCGTCGAGGCCGGCGACGACGTCGATGTCGAACTCGCGGCAGACGTCGGCCATCTCGGTGACGATCGTGCGGAAGGCCGTTCCGTCGGCGAGGACGGGGGTCAGGTCCTGGAAGACGATCCCGGGCCCCGGGAAGTCCGGGACGTGTCGGGTCTTGGCCGCCAGGGCGGTCCTGGCGTCCGGGTAGTCAGTCACTGCTCGTCCTCACTGTTTTCACTGTCGTCACTGTCGTCACTGTTGCTGCTGCTGGGCTCGGTCGGCGCCGTGGTCGGTGCCGAGGTCGTCGGGAAGTCCGGGGAGACCCAGCGGTCCATGTTCCAGCTCATGCCGGTCTCGCCGGGGTTGTCGACCACGTTGGACAGGCCACGGTCCACCGCAACCGAGCGGGGCTCGGCGGTCAACGGCACGGTCGCCGTCGAGTCCGCCAGGACGTTCTCGGCGTCACGCAGCTGGCTGACCGTGGCCGTGCCCGAGGCGCCCGACGACGCCGGGAACGAGACCTGCGGGTTCTGGCCGAAGGTCGACCGGGTCTCCAGCAGGGCGTCGTAGTCGGTGCCGAGGCCGTCGAGGTCGTCGACACCCAGCGGGACCGGCACCACGGTCACGTCCGCGGCGGAGCAGGACTCGACGAGGGTGTCGACCATCGCCCGGTAGCGTGCCACGTCGGAGAAGTAGCCGACGCGCACGGTCGTCCCGCCCAGGCGGTCGGTGGTCGGCGCGGTGTCGGTGTTGTTGTTGCGGGCGGCGATGTCGCCGAGGTTCTCCCCTGCCTGGGCGCCGGGGGCGATCAGCCGGAAGGGTGCCTCGTCGACGGTGATGCCGGACTCCGACTTCACCGCGTCGGCCACCGCACTGCGGTCCACGCAGCGCGCGAAGGCGCGCCGGTTCTCCGCGGAGTCGAAGATGCCGCTGTCCGACAGCGTCAGACCGTCGACACGGGTGCCGGAGCCACGGGTCACGGCGAAGCGTCCGGAGACGTCGTCGGAGTCCGAGAGGTCCGGGGCGGTCTCGTCGGTGTCCGCCCGGATGCCGTCATCACCGTCCTCTGCACCGTCGGCACCGTCGGCGTCATCGCTGCCGGTCGTCTCGCTGGACGGTGCACCGGTCTCGGTTGCCGTGTCAGTCGCCGTCTGCGTCCCTGTCTCCGGAGCGACCTCGAGGCCCGCGGCCACCGGGTCGGTCTCAGGGGGGACGTCGGCGACGTAGAGCCGGTAGTCCGAGGAGAGCTGCTCGAAGTCGGGTCCCTCGATGCCGGCACCGGGACCCGACCACATCACGACCTCGTCCAGACCGGGGCGCACCCCGGTCCACTCCGGGTTGACGGTGAGCGCCAGGGAGCCGTCCTCACCACGGGAGGCCACCCGGTACGGCCCGTAGGTCGGGACCTGCGAGGGGTCGGTCTCGGCGACGCGGAAGGTGGAGCTCCACTCCCGGCCCAGGTCGGCCAGAGCATCCTGGTCGCCGGTGTCGATGGCACCGACCACGTCGTACACGCCGGCGCGCTCGGCCACGGTGTGCGAGGGCAGAACCTCGCCGACACTGAACAGCTCGCGGTAACGGCTGCCCATGCCCCGGTCGAACTCGATGCTGAAGTCACGCTGACCGGCGTCGCAGTTGAAGTCCTTGACCCGGGCGGTCAGGCCCAGGTCGGAGGAGAACAGGTCCGGGTACTTCGATGCCACCCACGTCAGCAGGAAGTCGTCGCAGACCACCGGGGCGCCGTCGGAGTAGGTCACCTGGTCGCTGATCCGGTAGTTGACGATGTCGCCGTTGTCCGCCGAGGGCGTCGCCCTCACCAGGTCGGTGTTCGGCAACAGCCGTCCGTCCGGCCCGGTGAGGTAGGAGCCCGGGTACAGGCGTGCGGACACCTTCGCCGCATCGGTCGCCGCGCCCTGGGCGCTCGCGGCGTTGAGGGTCACGATCGGGCGTGGCAGTGCGTAGCCGAACAGCGGGTCGGACGCGTCCTCGACTCCGTCGTCGGAGGAGCACGCCACCACCCCGAAGGCCACCGCCGTGGCCGTGAGGAGAGCCGCCGGACGGCGGAATCGATGCGTCATCGTCCTGTCTTTCCTTGTGAGATTACATCCCGGGCCGCCAGGTGCGGCCCCTGTCCTGACCGGGTTCGGTGTCCCCGCCGTGCGAGTGCGGCGGCAACGTGACGGTGCGCCGCGGCTGCTCGTCGGCCGCTTCGGCGGCCGGGCCGTCCTGCGCGGCCTCGTCGCCGGAGGCGTCAGCAGCGGACTGGTCCGCCGGTACGACGCTGCGGTCCGCGGCGAGTTCGCGGGCGCGGGCGACCTTGCGGTCGTGCTCGACCATCTTCTTCTGGCGGCTCTTCAGGGTCACCAGCAGCGGCGCCGAGAAGTAGATCGAGCTGAAGGTACCGGCGATCACGCCCACGAACTGGACCAGGGCCAGGTCCTTGAGCGTGCCGACACCCATCAGCCACACCGCCACGACCAGCAGCGAGGCAATCGGGACCACGGAGAACAGCGAGGTGTTCAACGACCTCATCACCGTCTGGTTGATCGCCAGGTTGACCTGTTCACCGTAGGTGGAGCGCGTCGAGCTGAACACGTCCTGCGTGTTCTCGTGGACCTTGTCGAACACGATCACGGTGTCGTAGAGCGAGTACGCCAGAATCGTCAGCAGGCCGATGATCGTGGCCGGTGAGACCTCGAATCCGACGAGCGAGTAGATGCCGGCGACGAAGATGCCGTCCAGCAGCAGGGTGACGATCGCGGAGATCGCCATGTCGCGCTCCATGCGGATGGTGATGTAGACGAAGACGATCGCCAGGAACACCACCATGCCGATGACCATGCGTTCGGTGACCGACTGGCCCCAGGACTCCGACACGGTGGAGTCGCTGATGGCGTCGGGGCTGGGCTGGCCGGTCTGGTCGGTCGGCTCGAACTCATCGTAGAGCGCGACCCGTGCCTCACGGATCTGCTCGTCCGACAGACGCTCGGAGGCGACCTCGATGCTCTGGCTGTTGCCGCTGCCCACGGTCTGCACCGACTGCGGTGTCACACCGGTGGCGTCCTCGACGACCTCGGTGACCGAGGTCTCGGTGGCACCGTTGGACGGCGGCATGGTCAGCTTCGTGCCACCCTCCAGGTCGATGCCCAAGGTGAAGCCCTTGATCGCGATGACCAGGAAGCACAGCAAGGTCAGCAGCGCGTAGATCCAGTACCAGCGGCGCCGCTTGCCGACGAAGGCGAAGTTGGCCTCGCCGTTATAGGTCTTCTCGAGGATACCGGCGGGCTTGGGGGTAGGCGCGGTGGAAGACGTGTTGGAAGACGTGGTTTCAGTCGTCGCGTTCATGCTCACTGGTCCTTTCCGTTCTCAGTGGAGGACGCAGGGCCGTCCTGTGGAGCGCTGTCCGGATCGCCGTCGGGTTCTCCGTCCGGCTCGCTGTCGGGGACCGTCACGGGCTCGGAGCCTTCGGCCAGCTGGCCGGCGCGGCGGCGTTCCGCCGAGCGGAAGGCCGAGTGCAGGCCGTTGAGCTTCGGCGAGGCGAACTTCTCCGAGCGCGACATCAGGATCACCAGCGGTGCGGTGACCAGGAAGGCGATGACCACGTCGAAGACGGTGGACAGACCCAGGGTGAAGGCGAAGCCCTTGACGTCGCCGACGGCCACGAAGTACAGGACCAGGGAGGCGACGATGGACACCACGTTGCCCGTGATGATCGTGGCACGCGCCCGCTTCCAGGCGCGTGGCACCGCGGACCGGAAACTGTGCCCCTGTTGGATCATGTCCTTGATGCGTTCGAAGTAGACCACGAAAGAGTCCGCGGTCGTACCGATACCGATGATCAGACCGGCGATGCCGGCCAGGTCCAGGCTGTAGTCGATCCACCGGCCCAGCAGGACCAGGGCACCGTAGATCAGCAGACCCGAGGCGATCAACGAGAACACGGCGACGACACCGAAGCCGCGGTAGTAGATCAGCGACCAGAGCGCGACGAGGACCAGGCCGACCAGACCGGCGATGAGACCGGCCTGCAGTGCGGCGGTACCCATCGTCGGCGAGATCGTCTCGGCCGTACCGCCCTGCTCACCGTTCTCGCCGGTGAAGCTGAGCGGCAGCGCGCCGTAGCGCAGGTTGTTGGCGAGGTCGGACGCCTCGCTCTCGGTGAAGTCACCGGTGATCTCGGAGTCGCGGCCGGGGGGCGTCGGCGACTGCATCGTCGGTGCGGAGAGCACCTGGCTGTCGAGGGTGATGGCGACCTGCTGCTGGGCGTACTCCTGCCCGATGCGCTGCCAGGTCTCGCCACCGGGGGTGGCGTCGCCGGTCTTGAACCGGAAGGTGATCTTGATCTGGCCGGTCTCGGAGTCCAGTCCGCCGAAGATCTGCGAATCGGTGTCGATCATGTCACCGGTGAGGCGGGTCCCGTTCTCCTCGTCCTCCTGGCCATTGAGCAGCGGGGCCGGCTCCAGCAGGATCGGCTGACCCTCGCTGCAGCTGACCAGCGGCTTGGCGGCGTCGTCGGCACCGGCGAGCGGGTCGACGCCGTCCGAGCAGGTCATGAGGAAGGAGGCGGCGATCTGGGTGTTGGTGTCCTCGGACTGGCGGTCCTCACGCATCACCTCGGTGGTCTCCTGGCGCCGGTCGGCCTCCTCGATGGAGTTGGCCGGCTCGGCCGGTTCCTGCGCGGTGACGGTCGGGGTGTCCTCCGGGGTCTCCATACCCATCTGCTCGACGGTCGCCATGGCGTCCTCGAGCTTCTGGTCCGCCTCGTCGGCGGTGAGAATCCCGGTCTCGACCCAGCGGTCGGCCATCTCGGTGAGGACGTCGTTGAGACCGTCCTCGGGCATACCGCCCTGCATCACCGGACGGAAGAGCATCTGGGAGGTCTGGCCCAGGGTGCGTGCCTCGGAGGAGTCCTCGCCGGGAACGGTGATGACAAGGGAGTTGCCGTCGGAGACGACCTGGGCGCCACTGACACCCATGCCGTTGACACGTTCCTCGAGGATCCGGCGTGCCTGGCTCAGCTGGTCGCTGGTGGGCTCCTCGCCCTGTGGCACCAGGGTGACCCGGGTACCGCCTTGCAGGTCGATGCCCAGCTTCGGCGTGGGGCTCTTGTCACCGGTGAAGAATACGAGGCCGTAGATCACGACCAGGATGGCGACGAAGAGCAGAAGTGCCTGCTTAGGCCACCTTCTTGCTCTGGCGGCCGTTGAGCCCTTGGAACTCACTCGGGTTACTCCTGAAGTTTCGGGGATGTCGGCAACATGGGCATGACAAAAGAACCACCGCCATGTCGTCGACTGAGTCTAGACCCTCCGGCTGGCAACGTGGGTCATCACGGTCTCACCGGAGGGGTGTGTGGGGAAGGAACTGAGGTGGCGGGACCGGTTACGACCGGGGCGTGTCGCCGTCGTCCTTACGCTCGTCGCCGTTGAACGGGTTGTCCATGGCCTCGTCCTGACGGTCCTCGAAGGGCTCCACGGTGTCGAAGTTCTCGAACTCGGAGGCCGGAGCTTCCTCGGCCACGACGTTCTCCTCGACGGCCCCGTCGGCCTCGCCACCCTGGTCGGTCTCCACCAGCTTGAGCACGGCGGTGCGGTCCCAGGTGGTGGTCACGCCGGGTGCGAGCTCGACGTCGACGGTGGTGGTGCCCACCTCGACGAGCCGGGCGTGGATGCCCGAGGTCATCTGCACGATCATTCCGGGTTCCAGCTGTGACTGGAAGGTCTTGATCTGATTGATCTGCTTCGACTGCTTACGCATCGACAGGACGGGCAGGCCGAGGAAGACAAGGACAATCAGAATCAGAAGAAAGGGTTCCATGCGGCCAGTCTGCCACACGGGTGTTTGGTCACCTATCGGCCGGTTGTTCCAGTCCGAGGTGCCGCCAGGCCGCCGGCGTGGCGGTCCTCCCGCGGGGCGTGCGCGAGACCATACCGGCCCGCACCAGGTAGGGCTCGCAGACCTCCTCGACGGTGGTGGGTTCCTCCCCCACCGCGACCGCCAGGGTGTTCACCCCGACGGGACCACCGTTGTGGCCACGCACCAGAGCGTCCAGGACCGCCCGGTCGAGCCGGTCGAGACCGAGCTCGTCGACGTCGAAGATCTGCAGCGCGGCGCGGGCGACGTCCACGCTGATCGTCCCGTCACCCTCGACCTCGGCGTAGTCACGCACGCGGCGCAGCAGGCGGTTGGCGATACGCGGGGTGCCCCGCGACCGGGAGGCGATCTCCACGGCGGCGTCCGCGGTCACGGTTACCCCGAGGATGCCGGCGGCGCGGGTGACCACACGGGTGAGGTCGGCGGTGTCGTAGAACTCCATCTGCGCGGTGAAGCCGAAGCGGTCGCGCAGCGGCCCGGTGAGCATGCCGGCACGCGTGGTGGCGCCGACGAGGGTGAATTGCGGCAGTTCGATCGGGATCGAGGTAGCCCCGGGCCCCTTGCCCACGATCACGTCGATCCGGAAGTCCTCCATCGCCATGTAGAGCATCTCCTCCGCCGGGCGGGCCATGCGGTGGATCTCGTCGATGAACAGGACGTCGCCCTCGATGAGGTTCGACAGCATCGCCGCGAGGTCGCCGGCGCGTTCCAGGGCCGGCCCCGACGTCATGCGGACCGAGGAGCCGAGTTCCTGGGCGATGATCATGGCCATGGTCGTCTTACCGAGCCCGGGAGGCCCGGCGAGCAGCACGTGGTCGGGGGCGACGTTGCGCGCCTTCGCCCCGCCGAGGACCAGCTCCAGCTGGCTGCGGACCTTCGGCTGGCCGATGAACTCGCCCAGTGAGCGAGGACGCAGCGAGAGCTCGGCGTCGCCCTCCCCGGGCTGGGGCGTCGGCGAGAGGTCCTCGTTGACGCCGCTGCCGCTGCCGCCGAACCCTGCGCCTCCCCCGCTGTTCGTCACCCCGGCCGAGCCGGTGTCGAACTCGGTGCGTTCGATGTCACCCATCTGTTCTCCTTCTTGTACCGGTGCCCACGCTACCGTCGGCCACCGAGGTGGGCGAGCGCCCGGCGCAGGACGGTGGCGGTGTCCGCGGGCTCGGCAGCACCGCCGTCGCCGTCTGCACCAGTCGCGCTGATCTCGCGTACGGCCTTCTCCGCGTCACGTTCGGTGAAGCCGAGGCCGGTGAGTGCGTCGACGACCTGACCGGGCACCGCGTCGGCGAGCGGCTCGTCCTGCCCCACGCCACCATCGGCCGCTGTCGCGGTGGGCGCGACGGCGTACCCGTCGAGCTTGCCCTTGAGGTCCACGGCCATGCGCTCGGCAAGCCGCTTGCCGACCCCCGGGGCGCGCTGCAGGGCCTTGACGTCGCCCTCGGTGACGGCACGGGACAACTCGGCCGGGTCGAGCACCGACATCACGCCCATGGCCAGGCGGGCGCCCACGCCCGACACCGACTGCAGCAGGCCGAAGACCTCGCGCGAGGCGACGTCCGGGAACGCGAACAGGGTCTGCGAGTCCTCACGCACCACCATGGTGGTCAGCACGAAGACCTCCTCCCCGCGCGGCAGGGTGGCCAACGTCGGGGTCGTCGCCTGGCACTGGTAGCCGACGCCGGCGCACTCGATCACCACGGAGTCGAGCCTCTTGTCGATGACGGTGCCCCTCAATGAAGCAATCACTTATGAACCTTTCGAGTCTGAGGCATCTGAGACCAGGGCCTGGTACGGCGAACGCCAGCAGTGACACACCGCCAGCGCGAGGGCGTCGGCGGCGTCCGCGGGTTTCGGCGGTTCCGACAGTCCGAGGATGCGGGTGATCATGTTGGTCATCTGGCGTTTGTCGGCCCGGCCGTTGCCGGAGACCGCCTTCTTGACCTCGCTGGGGGTGTACTGGTGCACGGGCAGGTTGCGGCGCGCGGCGCTGAGCATGAGTACCCCGACGGCGTGAGCGGTGTTCATCACGGTGGACACGTTCCCGCGTTCGAAAACTCGTTCAATGGCCACCACGTCCGGACGGTAGTCGTCCATCCAGCTCTCGACCGCCTCGGAAAGCCGGCGCAGCCGCTGGGGAAGCTCGACCTCCGCCGGCGTGCGCACCACACCCACGGCGACCGGCACCACGGAGCGCCCCTGACCGGAACGCACCACCGACAGCCCACACCGGGTCAGACCAGGGTCGATACCCATCACGAGCAGTCCCTGCGCCGCCGGGGTGGAGCGTGGTTGCCCTGTCACCTGTCTGCTCCTCACCATGATCGCCCGTGCACACCTTCGCGACCTGAACATAGCACACCTGTACGAAAGCCGCGGGCCACGTGCCGCGAACTCCCCCAACGTGACTTATGACCGGCACCGCGGCGTCGGGTAGCATCAGCAGCCGATGACTCCTCTGAAAATATACCGGACCACCGCAATCATCGAGGCCGTGACCTGGGGGCTGCTGATCCTCGGGATGATCCTCAAGTACACCGGCGTGACCGAGGCAGGTGTCTCCGCCGCCGGCCCGATCCACGGACTGGCCTTCCTGGCCTTCGTCGTGGTGACCGTCCTCGTGTGGATGAACAACCGCTGGAGTGCCGGCCAGGGCATCCTGGGCCTGTTCTCCGCCGTCGTCCCCTTCGCCACCGTCCCCTTCGAGATGGCCGTGGCCAACCGGGGTGGGCTGGACGGCCCGTGGCGTACCGAGGCCGGCCCCGGGGCACCCCTCGGCGACCGGATCCTCGCGGTACTGGTGGGACGTCCCTACCTGTCCGCCGGAACCCTCGCCGTGGTCGTGCTGCTCGTCTTCGGCGGCCTGCTGGTCGTCGGCCCGCCCTTCGGCGGGTAGCGGGACGTCAGGCGTCGAGTTCCGCCAGGACCTCGTCGGAGACGTCCATGTTCGTGAACACGTCCTGGACGTCGTCGGACTCCTCGAGGACGTCGATGAGGCGGAAGATCTTCTTCGCGCCCTCGGCGTCCAACGGGACCTCGACGTCGGCCCGGTAGTCCGGGTCGGCGGAGTCGTACTCGATGCCGTTCTCGTCCAGCGCGCTGCGCACGTTGGTCAGGTCGGACAGGCTGGAGACGATCTCGAACTTCTCGCCGAGGTCGTTGACCTCGTCTGCGCCCGCGTCGAGCACGGCCATGAGCAGGTCGTCCTCGGTGTGGTCGGCCTTGTCCAGGATCACGACACCCTTGCGCTCGAACAGGTAGGACACCGAACCGGCGTCCGCCATGTTCCCGCCGTTCTTGTTCATCGCGGTACGCACGTCCGTGGTGGCGCGGTTGCGGTTGTCGGTGAGGCACTCGATGAGCACCGCGACACCGTTGGGACCGTAACCCTCGTAGACGATGGTCTCCCAGTCCGCACCGCCGGCCTCCTCGCCGGAGCCGCGCTTGCGGGCGCGCTCGATGTTGTCGTTGGGGACCGAAGCCTTCTTGGCCTTCTTGATCATGTCGTCGAGGGTCGGGTTCGCCGACGGGTCCCCACCACCGGTGCGGGCAGCGACCTCGATGTTCTTGATCAGCTTCGCGAACTCCTTGCCGCGCTTGGCGTCATTCGCAGCTTTCTTGTGCTTCGTTGTCGCCCATTTAGAGTGGCCGCTCATCGTCTACCTGATCTCCCATTGGTCGGGTGCTTGACGAACCCATGATAGTGCACCACACCGAAACACCGGTTCACCGCACCGTGTTCACCCGTGATGCGGTGACTTCCGCGCCTGCGCTGACTCCCCCACCATCGTGAGGAAGTACCGGTGCAGCCGGTCGTCGCCGGTGAGTTCCGGGTGGAAGGACAGCCCCAGGACGGGGCCCTGACGGACCGCGACGACGGCACCGTGCGCCGGGCCGCCGTCGTCGACGCGGGACAGCACCTCGACGTCCTCGCCGACCCGCTCGACCCACGGCGCGCGGATGAACACCGCGTGCACCGGGTCGCCGGTGGCACCGGTGACGCCGGCGACGTCGAGGTCCGTCTCGAAGGAGTCGACCTGACGTCCGAAGGCGTTGCGGCGCACCGTCACGTCCAGGGCGTTCAGGCAGTGCGCGTCCGCGCGCGTGTCCAGGATCTCGCTGCCCAGCAGGATCAGGCCAGCGCACGTGCCGAAGCAGGGCAGTCCGTCGGCGATCAGGGAACGCAGGGGCTCCAGCATCCCGCCGAGCTCCATGAGCTTCGACATCGTGGTGGACTCCCCACCGGGGAACACGAGGCCGTCGAGGCCCTCCAGATGACCCGGACGGCGCACCAGACGCGTGCGCGCGCCCAGGCCCTCCAGCATGCGGACATGCTCCACGACCCCGCCCTGCAGGGCCAGCACACCGATGAGTGGACGTTCGCTCACTTACTTCCCCTGAAGGTCGGTCTTGATCGGCACGGACTGCTTCCCCTCGGCCAGGGACCGGGTAAGACCCTCCTGGGTCACCGTCGCCACCAGGTCGCCCTGCTGGTTGAAGATCCGGCCCGTGGTCAGCGCGCGCCCACCGTGGGCGGACGGCGAGGACTGGTCGTAGAGCAGCCACTCGTCGGCCCGGAACGGGCGCATGAACCACATGGCGTGGTCCAACGACGCCTCCTGGACCGGCTCGTCGCGGTGCGGGACCAGCGCCGAACCCAGCAGGGTCATGTCCGACATGTACGCCAGGGTGCAGATGTGGAAGGTCTCGTCGTCCGGCAGCGGCACCTTCGACTTGAACCACACCACCTGCTGGGAGGCGGCGCCGGGGCTCTTCTCCCACATCTCCGGCGGGACGATGCGGATGTCCCAGTCCTCCCAGTCCTTGGCGAAGGCGCGGACCAGCGGACGGTCGGAGTCCACCTGCGGACGGATCTCCTCCGGCGGCGGCACCTTGCGGACGATGTCCGAATGCTCCGGGCCCTCGTCACCGCGTACGTGGAAGCTGGCCTGCATCACGAACAACGTCCGGCCGTCCTGCACGGCGCGCACGGAGCGCACCCGGAACGAGCGGCCGTTGCGCACCTCGTCGACGAGGTACACGGTCGGACGGTCCGAGTTGCCCGGCCCCACGAAGTACCCGTGCAGCGAGTGCACCCGGTACTCCGCGCCCACCGTGCGTGTGGCGGCGACGAGGGACTGTGCAGCCACCTGGCCACCGAAGGTGCGCGAGAGCGCCGACGGGATGACCTGGCCGCGGAAGATCCCCGGCTCGATCTGCTCGAGATCGAGGACGTCGGTGATCCGCGGCCGACGACCGTCGGCAGGCTGGGCAGACTGGGCGTCAGACATTCACCAGCCCCGCTCTGCCAGACGGTGGGGCTCCGGGATCTCGTCGACGTTGATGCCGACCATGGCCTCACCGAGACCGCGCGAGACCGAGGCCACCGTGGCGGCGTCCTCGTAGTTGAGCGTGGCCTGCACGATCGCGCGGGCCCGCTTCTCCGGGTCGCCGGACTTGAAGATGCCCGAACCCACGAAGACGCCCTCGGCGCCGAGCTGCATCATCATCGCCGCGTCCGCCGGGGTGGCGATACCGCCGGCGGTGAACATCACCACGGGCAGCTTGCCGTTCTCGGCGACCTCGCGCACCAGCTCGTAGGGGGCCTGCAGCTCCTTGGCCGCCACGTAGAGCTCATCGGGCGCCATCGAGGTCAGCCGGTTGATCTCGCCGCGGATGGTGCGCATGTGGGTGACCGCGTTCGAGACGTCGCCGGTGCCGGCCTCGCCCTTGGAACGGATCATCGCCGCACCCTCGTTGATGCGACGCAGCGCCTCGCCGAGGTTCGTCGCGCCACAGACGAAGGGCACGGTGAAACCGAACTTGTCGATGTGGTTGGCGTAGTCGGCCGGGGTGAGGACCTCGGACTCGTCGATGAAGTCGACCCCGAGGCTCTCGAGCACCTGCGCCTCGACGAAGTGGCCGATGCGGGCCTTCGCCATCACCGGGATGGTGACGGCCTCGACGATGCCCTCGATCATGTCGGGGTCCGACATACGTGACACGCCGCCCTCGGCGCGGATGTCGGCGGGCACGCGCTCCAGTGCCATCACGGCGGTGGCGCCGGCGTCCTCGGCGATCTTCGCCTGCTCCGGGGTGACCACGTCCATGATCACACCCCCCTTGAGCATGTCGGCGAGGCCGCGCTTCACGCGCCCGGTACCCCTGGCTGCGACGTTGTCGGCACTGTTCTGCGTCATCATGACCTCTGATTCTCGAGTGATCTCGGTAGCCTAATGGTGATCAAGGCGCATTCTACCGGGCAAGACAGACCGTGCGGTCCACAGGGTGTGAATCAGATCGCGGACGCCCGTCAGGGCGTCTCCGAACCCACCGACATCGCCTCGTAGTAGGCGGGCAGCGGGGCGGAGCCCGCCAGCCGGAACACCCGGATCACCGGGCGTCCCCGCAGGTCGCGCGTGTCGCCGACGGCGTCGTTGTAGAACCGTGCCGCCAGGTCGACCTTCACCGACGCCTCGACGAACGCCGGATTGGCGATGTCCTCGGCGCGCAGTTGCCGCAGCAGGACGTTCTCCGCGTCGGAGCGGGCGTCCATGTCCTCGGCGCGCAGGGCCACGGACGTGGTGCGTCCGGCGCTGCGCATCAGGTCCGGATGGATCGCGGAGACCACCGCGGAGCGCGACTGCAGCGCCCCCTCGAGCGCCAGACGTGCGGCGTCGGTGCGGATGTGCAGCCGGTTGAGCCGCGAGGCGGTCAACGACAACCACAGCCCCACCAACGCCAGGACCGCCACCACCACGACCAGGACAAGCAACCACACCGGGATCATGACCTGCGCACCTTCCTGCCGTCGGTGACGACCGTCTCGTAGACCCGTTCGACCTGGGTGGTCACCCGATCCCAGTCGAAGTCGCGGCTACGCTCGTAACCGCGCTCGACGAGACGCGCGCGCCGTCCGTCATCGGCGAGCAGGTCCTTCACCGCGCGCGCCAGGTCGCGTGCCGAGCCGTTGGAGAACAACCGTCCGGCACGACCGTGGTCGGTCACCGCGCTGAAGGCGGGGATGTCGCTGGCCACCACGGCCGCGCCCGCGGCCATGGCCTCGACGAGCACGATGCCGAAACTCTCGCCGCCGGTGTTCGGAGCGACGTAGACGTCGGACGCCGCCAGCGCCGCAGCCTTGTCCGCCTCGCTGAGCCGGCCGAGGATGCGCACGGTGGCGCGGTCCTGCCCTGCTCCCTCCCCGGCTTCGTTGCCGCTGCCCTCCACGAAACTCACCCGCGCCTTGCGCAGCGACTGCCTAAGTTCCTCGGTCTCACCACCGCCGACCACGACGACCTCGACGTCCGGCACCTCCCGCAGGATCCCCGGAAGCGCCTTGAGCAGCAACGGGAACCCCTTGCGCGGTTCGGTGAACCGGCCGAGGAACATCACGCGAGGACGGTCCGGGTCGAGCGCGGGCATCGGTGTGGCCGCCCGGTAGGTCGCGGTGTCCACCCCGTTGGGGATGAGCACCGGATCCCCGGACAGCATCTCGACCTGCCAGCGTCGCGCCTCCTCGGACACGGCGATACCTCCCTGGATGCGTTCCAGGAAGGGACGCAGCACCGGCAGGAAGACCTTGAGGACCAGGGACTCGCTCGCCGAGGCGTGGTAGGTCGCCACGATCGGCCCGTCGGCCTTGGCCAGGGTGATCATGGAGTAACTCGGTGAGTTCGGTTCGTGGATGTGCACCACGTCGAAGTCGTGCCGGTCGATCCAGTCACCCAGGTGCCGCCAGGTGGACGGCCCGAATGCCAGCCGGGCGACCGACCCGTTGTACGGGATCGGGATGGCGGCACCGCCGAGCTCCACGAAGTCGGGGACCTCGGCGTCCTCCCCGCCCGGCCCGATCAGGCTGACCTCGTGGCCCCGACGGATGAGCTCGGTGCACAGGTCGACGGCGTGGATCTGGACCCCTCCCGGCTCGTCGAAGGAGTAGGGGCACACCATGCCGATCTTCATCGCGCGCCGTCTCCCCCGGCATCACCGGCATCACCGGTGATGCCGAGGCGTCGGCGCCGGGCGTCCGACAGGTCGGAGAACCACAGGGGCTGCAGCATGTGCCAGTCCGCCGGGTGCGCGGTGATGTTGCGGGCGTAGACGTCCGCCTGCTGCTGGACGATCTCGTCCAGCGTGCCGCTGGTGTCGAGTTCCTCGCTGAAACTGGACTCCCAGCCGTCGGGGGTGAAGGACGTGTGGAAGACCATCAGCGCCGCACCGGTCTCTTGCGCCAGCCGCGCCGCGCCGGCCGGCATGGAGGTGCGCTCGCCGAGGAAGTCCACCTCGACCCCCTTGCCCGAGAGATCACGCTCGCCGAGCAGGCACACCACGCCGCCGGCGCGCACGACCTCGCGCAACCGGCCGAACGGCGGGGCCTCACCACCGGAGAGCGCCAGCACCTCGAACCCGAGGGACTCACGGAACTCCACGAAGGCCTCGAACAGGCTCTCCGGCTTCAACCGCTCGGCGACGGTGGCGAACTGGCCGAAGTGGTCGACGAGCCACACCCCCGCCATGTCCCAGTTGCCGGAGTGCGGCAGACTCAGCACCGCGCCCTTGCCCCGGGCCAGTGCCGCGTCGAGACGTTCCACGTCCGCCGGGTCGAAGCCCGCGGCCACGCGTGCGGCCAACTCCGGGCCCGCCATGCTGGGAAGCTGGAAGGCCTCGCGCCAGTAGCGCATGTAGGACCGCATGGAGTCGCGCACCAGCTCGCGGGTCACGTTCTCGTCGCCCACGACCCGGCCGAGGTTCGCCCGCAACTGCTCCGGACCCCGCCCGTTACCGGACACCCTGTCGGCGATGACGGTGAACAGACGGTCCGCCAGTCCCTGCGGCAACCGTCGCGTCAGCGCCCATCCGGCCTGGTAGCCGAGCGCGCTGAGCCGCTCGGCGAACGACGCGTCCTCACTCATGTGACCTGCTTTCCTCTGCGTCCGCCGTGTCTTCATAGCTCTTCGCCCCGGTCGGCGGGGCGATGCGCTCGGACGCCGCGTCGGAGCGGGACACGATCACCAGGCGCTCGAAGACGGTGTACACCGACCCCACCGCCAGCAGGATCAGGCCCGCTCCCAGGATGTAGGGCACCCCGAGGCCGGACAGCCCCAGCGACACCAGGCCGATGATCAGGCGCTCCGGGCGCTCGATGAGCCCACCGTCGACCTTGATCTGCGAGGCCTCCGCACGGGCCTTGACGTAGGACGTCACCTGGCTGGCGATCATGATCACCAGCGCCGCGGCGAACAGCCCCTTGTAGGGCTCGTGGTCGTGCTGGAAGGCCATCCACCACGCGATCGCGCCGAACAGGACACCGTCGGTGATCCGGTCGCAGGTCGCGTCCAGCGTGGCACCGAACCTGGTGCCACCACCGAGCATCCGGGCCATGGTGCCGTCGATCATGTCGGTGGCCACCGTGATCCCGAGCAGGATGCCGGCGAGGAAGTGGTGCCCGGTGGGGATCAACGCCACCGACAGCACGACGGCGACCGTGGTCGAGGTGATCGTCACGGTGTTGGGGGTCACTCCCCAGTTCACCAGCCGTCGGGCGATCGGTTCAATGACCACCGCCGCCGGCCGGCGTCCACGAACGCTCAACATGTTTCAGGTCTCCTTGCCGTGCTTGCAGACTTCATCTCCGCCGATATTCTCTCAGTTCCGTGTCAGTCGAGCTGTTGCCACGCCGAGGCCAGCAGCTCCCGGGTCTCCCCCAGCACCTGGATCAGCACCTTCGAGCCGGACAACACGGTCATGAAACTCGTGTCACCCTGCCAGCGCGGAACGATGTGCTGGTGCAGGTGACCAGGCACCGACCCGCCGGACGCCCGGCCGAGGTTCATGCCCACGTTCAGCGCGTCCGGCCCGGAGACCGCCCGCAGCACCCGGATCGCCTTCTTCGTGAACTCGGCGAACTCCGCGGTCTCGGAGTCCGTGAGGTCCTCGTACGAGGCGACCCTACGGTACGGCAGGACCATCATGTGCCCCGGATTGTACGGGTACAGGTTCAGGATGCAGAAGACCTCCGCTCCCCTGGCGACGATCAGACCGTCCTCGTCGGACTTGTCGGGGATCGTCAGGAACGGGTCGTCCGGGTCGGCGCCGGTGTCCCCACCGGTCTCGCCGGACCCGCTCTTCTCACCGATGTAGGCCGAGCGGTACGGCGCCCACAACCTCTGCAGGCCGTCCGGCGACAGGTCGTCAGCTGAGCTCGCCAATGTTGTCTCCACTCGGCTGCTCATTGCGCCGGCTACGCACCCAGTCGGTGATGATGCGCACCGCATCGTCCTTCGGCACGCCGTTGACCTGGGTGCCGTCGAGGAACCGGAAGCTCACCGCACCGGCCTCGACGTCGCGTCCGCCGGCCAGCAGCATGAACGGGACCTTGCCGGTGGTGTGGTTGCGGATCTTCTTCTGCATCCGGTCGTCGGAGGTGTCGACCGCGGCACGGATGCCCTGCCCGCGCAGCTGGGCGGTGATGTCCTCCAGGTAGTCGACGAACTCGTCGGCCACCGGGATGCCGGTCACCTGGTGCGGTGCCAGCCAGGCCGGGAAGGCGCCGGCGTAGTGCTCGAGCAGCACGCCGAAGAAGCGCTCGATCGATCCGAATAGCGCACGGTGCACCATGATCGGCTGCTTCTTCGTGCCGTCGGGCGCGGTGTACTCCAGGTTGAAGCGCTCGGGCATGTTGAAGTCCAGCTGAACGGTGGACATCTGCCAGGTCCGGCCGATGGCGTCGCGAGCCTGGACGGAGATCTTGGGGCCGTAGAACGCCGCACCCTCCGGATCCGGCACAAGCTCGAGACCTGACTGCGTGGCTACCCGACGCAAGGTCTCGGTGGAACGCTCCCAGATCTCGTCCGAGCCCACGGACTTCTTCGGGTCGCGGGTGGACAGCTCCAGGTAGAAGTCGTCCAGGCCGTAGTCGCGCAGCAACGAGATGACGAACTCGAGCACGGTGGTCAGCTCGTCCTCGAGCTGGTCCTCGGTGCAGTAGATGTGCGCGTCGTCCTGCGTGAAGCCACGGGCACGGGTCAGGCCGTGGATCACGCCGGACTTCTCGTAGCGGTACACCGTGCCGAACTCGAACAGACGCAGCGGGAGCTCACGGTAGGAGCGGCCACGGGAGTCGAAGACCAGGTTGTGCATCGGGCAGTTCATCGGCTTGAGGTAGTAGTCCTGCGGCTGCTTGGTGCAGTTGCCGTCCTCGTCCCACTCACCGTCGGCCTGCATCGGCGGGAACATCGCGTCCTTGTAGAACCCGAGGTGCCCGGAACGCTCGTAGAGGTCGCCCTTGGTGATGTGCGGGGTGTTGACGAAGGAGTAGCCGGCCTCGATGTGGCGACGCCGCGAGTGCTCCTCCATCTCCAGGCGGACGATGCCGCCGTCCGGGTGGAAGACCGGCAGGCCGGAGCCCAGGTCGTCGGGGAAGCTGAACAGGTCAAGCTCCTGGCCGAGACGACGGTGGTCGCGCTTCTCCGCCTCCGCCAGCATGTGCTGGTGCTCCTCGAGGGCCTCCCTGGACTCCCAGGCGGTGCCGTAGACACGCTGCAGACCCTCGCGGGACTGGTCGCCGCGCCAGTAGGCGGCCGAGGACCGGGTCAGGGCGAAGGCCGGGATGTAGCGGGTCGTGGGGATGTGCGGGCCGCGGCACAGGTCCGACCACTCGACCTCGCTGGTGCGCGGGTTGACGTTGTCATAGGCGGTGAGTTCGCCGGCACCGACCTCGGTGGCCTCGTCGGAGTCCGGGTCCACGTTGCCCTTGTCCTGGATCAGCTCCAGCTTGAACGGCTCGGCGGCGAGCTCCTCGGCGGCTGCCTCGGTGGACTCGTAGACCCGACGCTCGAAGCGCTGACCGGACTTGATGATCTTCTTCATGCGCTTCTCGAGCGTCTTGAGGTCCTCCGGGGTGAAGGGCTCGTCGACCTGGAAGTCGTAGTAGAAGCCGTTCTCGATCGCCGGGCCGATGCCGAGCTTGGTGCCCGGGAACTCACGCTGGACCGCCTGTGCCAGCACGTGGGCACAGGAGTGGCGGATGACAGCGCGTCCGTCCTCGGTGTTCGCGGCGACGGCGGTGACCTCCGTGTCGGTCTCCGGCACGAAGGCGAGGTCGCGCAGGGACCCCTCGGCGTCCTTGACGCAGACGATGGCGTCGGCGCCCTTGTTGGGCAGGTCCAACGGGCGCATGGCCGCCCCGGCGGACTCGCCGGCGGGGACGGTGAAGACCACGGGCGCCGCGGTGACGGCTCCTCGTTCGGCGTCCAGTGCTGATTCACTCACGGGTGCTGTGCTCCTTACACGGAAAAGATGGCGGCGGTCACATACCTGGTGACAGCCGTAAGTCGAGGACCACCTTACCTGTCGTCGGAATCCCGGGAACCGTCGGAGCCGTCGGAGCCGTCAGGGCCGTCCGTACCCTCGGTGCCGTTCGAGGACATGCTGCGGAAGCGTGCGATCGCCACGACGAGCGCGCCGAGCACCACGATGACCCCGGCGATGCTGCCCAGCGTGATCGCCCAGCCCGGCAGGCCGTCGTCCTGCGCCTCGTCGGAGACGTCGGAAGCATCGGAATCCTCGGACGTACCGGTGGCCGACGCCTCCCCCAGGTTGAAGGTGTAGTCGCCGCGCGTGGCGTGGCCGTCGGACGAGGTGATCTGGTAGCCGACGGTGTAGGTGCCGTCCTCCATGTCCACGTTGTCGGGGATGTCCAGGGTCAGCATGCGCCCGTCGATCGTGGGTTCGCCGGTGTGGACCACGTCGCCGTCCCGGGACAGCGCGACGGTGTTGAAGGTGTCCTGCGGGATGCCGGAGAACTCCAGCTCGATGCTGGTCGGCGCCTCGGCGACCGTGGAGTCCGGCTCGGGTGTGGCCCCGACCATCGCATCGTGCGCCGACGCCACCGGCAGTCCACCCGTCGCCCCGGCACCGAGGAAGACGGGGGCGGAGATCATGGCAGCGGCCAGCACCGGGGCGGCGACGACACGGGCGGCACGGGCACCCCGGGCAGCATGGGAACGGTCGGAACGGGCAGACGGCAGACGGGACATGGGGGTCCTTTCGCTCGGCAGGGTCGCGGGAGGCAGTGCCCGCATGAGGTCGATTCCCCACCTTAACGGCGCCGCCGCGGCGGGACCGCCACCGAATGACCAAGCTCACCCCCGACCCGTTCCACGACGACAAAACCCCCGGCAGTCGTTGTGACTGCCGGGGGCTTTGCGGTGGTGGTCCCAGCTGGGATTGAACCAGCGACCTTTCCGGTGTGAACGGAACGCTCTCCCACTGAGCTATGGGACCTCTGTGGAACGAGAGGTAATCTATCACCCTCGCCGTGCCTACGTACAAATCGCCAGGTCAGGACGCCCCGGGGACGGCGCAGGCATGGCGCCTCCGTCGCGCAGGACGCGGCCCCGGGCGTGCTGCACTTCGGGGCATCCTGCGGCCTCGCGCGTGCGCGAGCGGGCGACGCGCGCGGCGCGTGGAGGCTACGAGACGCCGACGGAGCCGACCGGGCCGTCGAGGACCGCCACAAAACGCGGACGAATCACACCGTTGGGGTTCACCATGACTCCCCTTGAGCCTGGATATGCGACTTCACCTGCATGTTTGTGCGTGGAAGCCGGAACCTATAGAGTTCTGTGGCGCACCGGTACTACACGGTGCTTGCGGATGTAGCGCAGTTGGTAGCGCATAACCTTGCCAAGGTTAGGGTCGCGAGTTCGAGTCTCGTCATCCGCTCAGGTTCTCATTTCTCTTCCGGCTCCCGAGTCGGTAGGGTCGAGATCCGATACGAGGCGGCGACGCCACGGTGGAATGGCTGAGTGGCTTAGGCAACGGTCTGCAAAACCGTGTAGACGGGTTCGATTCCCGTTTCCACCTCGCATCA